>JAIRNQ010000301.1 GCA_031257955.1 Deltaproteobacteria bacterium
CGCCTCCAAGCTCACTCTGGTGCCGGGCAAGATCCAGAACGTGGCCGAGGCCATAATGGAGGCCATCGGATCGTTCCAGGACGGGGTCATGGGTCCCCAAGGGCGACCCTATTTTCCCTTCATGGCCTCCCTCATCATCTTCGTTTTCGTCTGCGACGTGAACGGTCTGATCCCGGGAAGCACTTCGCCGACGGCCAATTTAAACACGACCGTGGCCCTGGCCCTACTCATTTTTTTGGCGACTCACATCCTGGGCTTTAGGGCCAACGGCATCCGTTATCTGAAGCGCTTCATGGGTCCGGTGGCCTTTCTGGCCCCCATCATGACCCCACTGGAGATTGTCAGCCACTTGGCCAGGGTATTGTCGCTCTCGCTGCGTTTGTTTGGCAACATCATGGGCGAGGATCTGGTCCTGGCCGTTCTGTTCATGCTGGCCGGTGCCTATCTGGTACCCCTCCCGATGATGTTTCTGGGGCTCTTTACCGGCTTTCTGCAAGCCTTCATCATGACCATTTTGGCCATGATGTACGTGGCCGAAGCCCTGGAACATGAACATTAAGCCATAAGCCTTAATCCAACTCGCGTTAACCAGCGCCGCCCCTTCCGGGGCCTTAAACGGTAAGCCTTAGAGAGAACGTCTCAAATAACTGGTCCCCTTTACGCGAGCGTAGGGGAACTAAGCGCTTAGCGATAGACGAATACAATATTTTTATGGCGGCTGGGGCACAAAAAACCCCCGGGCGCAGAACGGAATTTTAACCGGCCCCTTTGGGCCAAGCGCCACTTACCTTTTCCGCGAGGAGAATCGAACATGAAAAAAACCGCCGTCTTTCTACTAACGGCATTGTGCGCCACGCTGGTCTCGGCCGTGGCCTTGGCCGCCGATGGCGACGCTACCGTCACGGCTTTGAACACCGTTTCCGCGATCGCGACCGTGGCCGGCATCGGCATGGCCATAGCCATCTTGGGACCCAGCATCAGCCAGGGGTTGGCCATTTTCGCCTCCACGGCCGGAATCGCCCGGAACCCGGAAGCGGCGGGCACCATCAGGGTGACCATGATCATCGGCTTGGCCTTGATCGAGTCGTTGGCCATCTACGCCCTGGTTATCGAACTTTTGATACTTTACGCTTTCCCTTATTCGGATCTGATAACCAAGTTCCTCAGCTAAACCCAGGGAGGTCCCTGGGCATCACCCATTTTGGGCTTAATCCCTTAAGGGGTTAACCCCCGGGGGAAGCCCGGGGAAGCCCGATACCTTAACGTTTACCGACAACCCGGCGGTAGTCCCGGCGTCGCCCGGACTATCGCCTTTTATTTGGCCCACCGGCCGTAGGGCGAAACGGCCAAGATCACCGAAGAAAAAAACCCTATGTTGGCTCACGATTTTCCCGACGACTTAAAGCCTTTCCTGGCCCCGACTCCCGGGGGGGACATGGGCTACGACTGCCTGGTCTGCGGGGCCAGGCACGCGCCCGATCGATTGCTCTATACCTGCCCGTCTTGCGGCGGGTTGTTGATGCTCACCGACCATAATATCGACCGGCTAAGGGACAAGCCAGGATCGTTTTGGCGAAGGCTCTTCGACCACCGCCTGATGCTAAATCTGCCGGCCCTGCGGGGGGTTTTTACTTTCCATGAATTTTTGGCCCCAAATATTCCCCTATCCGACGTGATATATCTGGGCGAGGGGCACACCCCGGTGGTCAAAGCCCCATCGGTCTTGGCCAATATGGTGGGGGCCAACTTTTACGTCAAGATGGAAGGGCAAAACCCCTCGGCCTCCTTTAAGGACCGGGGCATGGCCGCCGCCCTCTCCATGCTTAACCATCTGGTCAGGAAGCAGAATCTGGACCAAGTGATTGCCGTCTGCGCCTCGACCGGGGACACCTCGGCCGCGGCCGCCCTATACGCCTCCAGCTTGGGCCAGGCGGTTAAATCGGCCGTGCTTCTGCCCAAGGGCAAAGTCACCCCACAGCAGCTGAGCCAGCCGTTGGGGGCCGGGGCCACGGTCTTTGAACTGCCCGGTGTATTCGACGACTCCATGAAAGTGGTGGAGCGCCTCTCGGAAAAATACCGCGTGGCCCTTTTAAACTCCAAAAATCCCTGGCGGGTTTTGGGGCAAGAGTCCTACGCCTACGAGGTGGCCCAAAGTTTTGACTATAGCCTCTTGGACAAGGTTTTGATCGTCCCGGTCGGGAACGCCGGCAACATCACGGCCATCCTCTCGGGGCTACTCAAATTTCACAGGGCTTCGGTCATAGACGGTCTCCCGAAGATCGTGGCCGTCCAGTCCAAGCGGGCCAACCCGGTATTTTTGTATTACCGCCAGCCCTTGGGCGACCGCTACTACGCCCCGGTGGCCGTAAAACCCTCGGTGGCCCAGGCGGCCATGATAGGCGATCCGGTCTCCTTTCCCAGGCTGGCCGAGCTTAGCGCCTTATACGAGAGAGAGGCGGGACTTTCGTCGTTTTACGTGGTCGAGGTGGACGAGACGGCCATCATGGAAGGCATGCTGCAGGCCAACCGCCACGGCCTCACGGTCTGCACCCAAGGGGGCGAGTGCCTGGCCGGCCTCAAGGCCGCCCTGGGCGAGGGCCTGATTACCCCATCGGAAACGGCCATTCTGGATTCCACCGCCCACGCCTTGAAGTTCGTCGATTTCCAGAACGCCTATTTCGAGGGCCGGCTGGGAAGCGAGTACGGGGTGGCCACCAACCCGGAATTGGCCAACCGACCAAGACAAGTTGAACTGGGTCAGGCCCCCATCCCCGAGCCGGGCAAGGCCATGGCCCCGGAGGACCGTGAGGCCTTCGTCTCGGCGGCGGCCAAAGCCATAGCCGAAAGCCTGGGCCTGGCCGAGAAGGCCTAACGGCCCAGCCCGCCGAGAGGCTAAGCCTCACGGCCAAGCTTGGGTCGGTCCCAAGCCTCGGGACATAAATTCAATCTGGACCAAAACCATATGGACAATACCCGCAAGGCCTCCCCCAGGGCCGGGGCCGGCCAACAATCGGGCCGGCCGGAGCTTCTGGCGCCGGCTGGGGGTCAGGCCTCTTGGGCCGCCGCCCTGGAGGCGGGGGCCGACGCCGTCTACCTGGGCCTGAACCAATTTTCGGCCCGGAGCAACGCGGAAAACTTCACTTTGGGCGAACTGAAGGGCGCCATCGAGGAATCGAGAAGGGTCGGGGTCAAGGTTTATTTGGCCTTCAATTCCCTCATCAAGGAAGGCGAACTGGCGGCGGCCTTTAAAACCGTCCGGTCCCTGGCCGAGATGGAACCCGACGCCTTTATCGTCCAGGACTTGGGCCTGGCCTCCCTCTGCCGGGAACTGGCCCCGGACATCCCCCTCCACGCCTCTACCCTGACCGCCGTCCACACCCTGGACGGCCTGGCCGCCCTCTCCGGGTTGGGCTTTAGCCGGGCGGTCCTCCCGAGGGAACTAAACATTTCCGAGATCGCCCTCCTCTCCCAGAGGAGCGCCCTGGAGGTCGAAGTTTTCGTCCACGGGGCCCTGTGTTTCTCCTTCTCCGGTTTATGTTTGATGTCCAGCTTCCTGGGCGGCCGCTCGGCCCTGCGGGGCGGCTGCGCCCAGCCCTGCCGCCGGTTTTACCAAAACGCCGGCCGCCGACAAAATTTCTTTTCCCTCTCCGACTTCATGGGCTTGCGTTTCGTGCCCGAGCTTCGCAAACTCCCAATAGCCGCCTTAAAGATCGAGGGCCGCATGAAGGGGCCCGATTACGTCAGCGGCGTGGTTAAGGCCTATAAGTTGATGCTGGAAGCCCCGGAGGCCCGGTTAAAGGAGGCTTACGAAGAGGCCGTGGCCATCTTGCGAAATCTTCCCGGCCGCCCGCCCGGCCCAGGGTTTATGGCCGGCGATCCCTTCGCCGCCGGTCTCTGGGAGACCCAAAATCCTTCGGGCCTCAAGCTGGGTCGCCTAAGGCCCACCGGAAACGGCCAAGGCGAGATCACCCTTCTGGCCCCCTTAAAACTCCTGGATCGGCTGCGCTTCTCCGACGAGGCCGAGGAAGATCGGGCCTACAAGCTACGAAAGATGGAGCGGGTCCTGCCCGCCCCATCTTCCGAGCCGAGTTCCGACGAACCCGATTCGACCGAACCGGATTCAACCGAACCCGATTCCACCGGAATCGAATCGGCCGAGGCCGGGGAGACCGTCAGGCTTTATTTGGGCGATCCCAATTCCCCGCCCCCGGAAACGGATTTATTTAAAATCGGATCCGGCGCCCTGGAGAAAGAACTCTTGGCCTCGGACCCGGTCAAAAGACTGCGGGCCATCGCCAAAAACTACTCCCCGCCGACCCCGGGGCCCCTCCCGTCGGCCCTCTCCGGGGAGAGGGGCGGACCGGCCCCGAGTCCCGGGCGCACCCAGCCGCTGTGGTTGTGGGTGGACGGCTTCGACCACGTCCAAGAGACCTTGAAGTTTAAGCCCCGCAAGATCATTGTGCCGCTGACCGCCGAAAACGCCAAAAAACTCGGCCAATACCGTAAGCTCTTGGCCCCCTATTCCAATTTGGTCTGGAGCCTCCCGCCCATTACCTTGGGCGGCGGCTTGGAAAAGGTCCGCCGGGAAGCCAAGAAACTCATAGAGGCCGGGCATAGGGACTTCATGGTGGCCAGCCTGGGGCAGATACCCCTCCTAAACCGCCTGCATCCGGGCCTGAAGCTCTGGGGCGACCACCATCTGGGGGTCCTCAACCATCTGGCCGGCCAAGCCCTGGCCGATGCGGGCCTGACCGGGGTGACCGTTTCCATGGAAAGCGACCAGGCCACCCTCTTAAAACTCTCCCAGGCCCCCTTTCCCGGCGGGGTATTGATGTACCTCTACGGGCGCCCGGCCCTCTTCACTTCCCGCTACCGACCGCCCAGCCTCAAACGCGGCCCGGTGGTCAGCCAAAGGGGAGAAAAATTCTGGACGGCCGAGGAAGGCGACGCCTTCGCCCTCCAGTCCGAGCATCGGGTCTTCATCGGCGGGCTCCTAAAAACCCCCAAACCCAAGGGCTTCGTGGGCCTGATCGTCGATCTGCGCCGGGAACCCAACCCGGTCGAGGCCGGCCGTCGCCTCCGAAAAGCCATCGACCAGGGACGGGGCAGTCCCGGCCTCTCCTTCAACTTCAAGCGCGGCCTCCAGTAGTCCAATCGCCGGCCCGGCGAACGGGCTACTGGCTGGGCCAGTAATTGCCCATTTGGGTATAATTACCGTCAAAACCTTCCAAACCTTCAAACATTCCAAACCTTCGAAACCTTCCAGTCTCCCCTTGTCGCCAAACCTTTGGCCTTGATGGACTATTTTTTGATTAACTGGTATTCGGGGCCCAAGCCGAGATATTTTTTCAAGGCCTTGACCTTGGGTTTTACGATGGGTTTTAGATATCGTTTCAGGGGGGATCGGTAATGGACGGTTCGCCATTGGCCGCCCAATCGGGCGGGATTCCCTTTTGGGAGGACCGGCAAGACCACCTGATTGGCCCATAGATACGGACGAATCCAACCAAAAGTTTCCACCCAATCCTCATCCATCGGAATAAAGGCTTGCCGATCGAGAGAGACGACCAAGATCCCGTAGCCCCTCAAAGTCCCGACCTGGATGGGGTTGGGGAGCGTTTTCAAGGGGACCCGGTAGTCCAATAGGCGGCCAAACCAGCCCTTGACGCTCAAGCCGACGGCGGCCGCCGCGCCAATGATTCCGTCCGAGGTACCGCCCAGACCCAAAAGCTTGGCCCCCGACTCGGAAGCCGCGGCCTGGGCGTCGCTTTGGCTGACCACCTTTCTTGAGGCCTCAAGCCCAAAGGCGGCCAGCGGCGAGAGCTCTGGGCCCTCGCAAGCCACGCAGATTCCCGGATCGCTCCCTTCGCAGGCCAGGGACAAGACGTGGTCCGAGGCGATCTTGGCCAACAGATCCAAATCCGGCCGCTCGTCGCTGTCGACGATCAGGCAGGCCGGGCTGTTATGGGAAGTGAAGCTTATGCCCTTAAGCTGCGGCAACTGGTGCCTAATGACCGCCCAGCGAGCGTAACCCAGGGGCAATTGGTTGGCCATGAGTTTGGCCAAATGGCCGGTACCGAAAGGACCGCCCTTGACGTCGGTGTCGTCTACGCCGATATAACTGCGAAATGACATTTTGAATTCCTATAATAATAGCGAAATGAAAGATTGAGGTGAAAATATTCCCCATTGTTGTGCTCCTGGAGAACAAGCTTCATCGACCTTCAAACTACTGGCCCAATCCCATTGAGGTGAAAATATTCCCCATTGTTGGGCTCCTGGGGAACAAGCTTCATCGACCTTCAAACTACTGGCCCAATCCCATGGAGGACAATGGGGCCAGGGGGCCCGCCCCCATGGGTACCATGGGGCCATGGCCGGTCGATCGACCGAAAAACCGGAAGACCCCTTTACCCCGTTCGCAAGCTGGCCAGTTAGGGATTTTTACGGGTCAGCATTTTTTATGTCCGTAGCCAACGGGTATTGACGCTTGAGTATTTTTATCAATTGACCGCTTAGAGCGGCACCCACGGCGGCGAATAGCAATCCCGATAACATTTTGGGGACGTTCATGGTAAGGACTACCCAAATATCTATTCCCGTTAAAATGTCGCGAAACCAACCCGTTAAATTGTGGGGCAGGGCCGCCAGACCGCCCCAAATGATTAAAATCAAATAACGGTTATGTTTCAGCGGGTCATAAATCAAAAACAGTCCGTCCAGGGCCAACCCCACCAAGGATGAATTGATAAAAATATTAAGGGCTTTCAAGCCGCCGCCAAAACTCAAACTCAAAAGGCCAGCCACGCTTCCCATAACGCAACCTGACCAAGCTCGGGAAGTCAAGGCCTTGCCCAAGCACATCAGAAACATGATCGGTAACATGTTGTGGCCGGGCATTTTGAGCGGCAGACGGAAAATCAATCTTAACACGGCTATAAGGGCCGCCAGAAAGACCAATATCAAAGCCTCTCTCAACGGGTCTCTTTTCAAGGAGTTTTCTGTCATTGTAAACTACGCGTTCCAAGAATAGGCGAGCGAAAAACAAGGTCGGTCGTTGTAATCTACGCCAGCCGAGTATAGCCGAGCGTTTATGAATTCAATGGCTTGGAGTCGTCCCCGGGATTGATTTCCGCGTGGATGGGCTTAGCCACATAACCCTCCAAACCCCTCAGTCTGGCTATTATAGACATCTCGCCCGCCAGATCTATAATCCTAAACACCAAAGTTAGGAAAAAAACGGTAAGCCAGTCCGAAACATGATTTTTTTTCCAAAATTTACCAAAAGCCAGTTTGGCGCCCCTTAACCTTTGCCAAGCCAAAATGTCCGGTATCTCCCGGAGAATCAAGGGGCCAATCTTAAGCCCGGCCGCCAAAAGAAAGGACTGGCGGGCGGTGAAAAATCGTTTAAGTTGTTTTTGTAAGGCCTCGGGGTCGGTAGACCTTTGGAAAAGCGTGAAAGGCCAACAAACGGCAATCAGGCGGGTGCCGATGGTCAGAAAGTCGTTGAGGGCGGCCAAGTTGAAACCGAAACGAAAACAGTACAAAAGAAGCATGATGGCCAAAGGCCAACAAAAGACCCGCAGATCTCGAATTAGGGGACGAAGGAGTCCGGCCGAACAGCCAAAAAACAGGGTGAGCATTATAATCAGGGGCGTCAACCAGAACCATCGGCCCAATAGGGCGACGGTGGCCATCAGGCTCAAGCCGAAAAACTTTACGGCTATTGGACATCGGTGAAGCCAGGAGCGCCCAAACCTGAATTGGCCGGCTCGGGCGAAGCCAAGGCCGGTTTTGTTTTTCCGGGGCCCCTCGGGCGGCGGGGGCACTTCGGCCGGCCAAGTTTGGCCTGTATGGAGACGATGCCCAGAAAAGCGCCAAATTTCGTCAAAGCCAAAGTCCTCTTCCGGATTATTGTGACAGAGCATGACCACGACCGGACGGTAATCGCCCCAGCCGTTGGAAATCTTTTTTTTCAAGTACCCGCGGAAACGCCCGTCCAAGCCGGTGAAAGGCTCGTCCAATATCAAAACTTCCGGCTCCGGGGCCAGGACCGTGGCCAAACCCAAGAGGCGTTTTTGGCCAAAACTCAACTCGCGGGGCCGTCGATCGGCCAAATTGGCCAGACCCAAGCGGGCCAACCACAGTCCGGTCCTGGCTTCCACCTCCGGTTGGGAGAGGTTTAGGCGGGTGAGGGCGAAAGCCACTTCCTGTTTGACCGTGTCGTTAAAAAACAACCGCTCCGGATTCTGGGGCAAAAAACCCACCCGGCCGGCTAACCCTTTCAAGGCCAAATTATCCTCGCCGAACCATCTGATTCCGCCTCCGCATAAAGGGCCCGTTTTGGTTAAAGCGGCCATAAAGGAGCTTTTGCCGCAGCCGTTTGGGCCAACGACGGCTACGCGTTGGCCGCTTTTGAGGCGAAAATCCTCGATGGTTACCGTCGTTTTAAAATCGGGCGGCCAACTCAAAGAAAGATTGTGCCCTTCCAAAACCGGCCGAACCGGCCGCTTGAGGTCATCAGTAGCGGGGCCAATTTCGGCAAGCCCTTCTGGAGGAATATCCATCTCCTCTTGGGCATATAAAGATACATAATTATCCATAAGATCGAGATAATCAAGGTTTTCATTATCAACTATTAGTATGGCCAGACCTTTTTGCTTCAGTTCACGCAAAAGAGCGATTAATTCGGTCTGGCCGGTCGAGTCCAGTTGGCTGAACGGCTCGTCCAGAATCAAAAAACCCGGCGCAAGCGTGAGGGCGGAAGCCAAAACCAGTCGTTGTCTTTGACCGATGGAAAGCTCGTCGGGGGAGTGGTGCGTTTTATCGCCCAAATTCAAACGCGACAGCCAATACGCGGCGTCGGCTTCGGCCAGCGAGCGGGATCGGCCGTAATTCAGGGCCCCGGCCAAGGTTTCTTCCCAGACGTCGGCCCCCAGCGTCTGGAGGGCCGGGTTTTGGGAAACGAAGGCCAGCGGTCTCGAGCCGGGTTCGAAATGAAGCCGGCCGGCCAAGATCCGGTAATCGGTCAAACCGGCCAAGACCGTCAAAAAACTGGTTTTGCCGCAACCGGTGGGTCCAGACAATCTGACCGCCTGCCCGGCCTGGAGACTCAAGGACGGATTCAAACGGATAACCCGCCCGTGAATTTTGAGGGTCAGATCGCCTGAAAAGCACAGCCTCGGTTCCGTTTCCGATTCCTTTGGCCAGAAGGTGTCGAGGTTAGAAACCAATGTTCAAGCCAATGGAAAAAGTTCGGCCTGGCCGAGGCAGTCCCGCGCTTTCTTCGTAATCGGCGTTAAACATATTTTCCGTTTTGAAGTATACCTCGCTGTTTTCGTTAAAATTGTAACCAAGTTTAAGGTTTGTCAACGTAAAGTTTCTGGCTTTAACGTCCCTGGTGGTTGGGCTTGATTTTAATTCCTGGTAAAGATCCCGGAAATGGTGCGTTTCAATATGAAAATTGACCCCGTTATCAAAGGCGAGATCGGCCGACAAGCTATACTTATGGCGTGGACGGTACTGGAGATTACGGCTTTGGTCTGGCAAGGGTTTACGATTTTCCGAATCGGTCAAAGTATAACTGGCCCTAAGCAAAAGCCAGTCCAGAGGACGGGTCGCGATACTGGTTTCTATGCCTTTGAATCGGAAGTAGTTGTTAATTTTCAAATCGTTTTCATTTTCTATAAAGCCATCGGCGTCAATCCAGAAGGCGGTTAGCGCCAATTCGCTCTTTATTGAACGAAAGCGGCCCTTCCATCCGATTTCGTAATGTTTGAAGAGCTCCATCCGCAAATTTTGGTTGCCTTGGATAGAATCGTAGTATTCGTCAAGACTGGGAAAGCGCACTTTTCGGGCATGATTGATCCAGATTTGTTGGTCCGGCGTTATGTCCCAACTAGCTCCCAACATATATGAGTAGTCGTTTTGTCTGCCTTCGGTCCTGTTCTGGGTGTGATAGCCTATCCCGGCCGTGAAGCCGACCCCTTCAAGGGCTTCTGGCCTATAATCTAATTCTAGGGCCGAATTTGTGACCGTAAGTTCGTGACTGTCAGTATTTCTTGTCCAAACGCTTTGGTTGTCAATATAAAAGTCATTGGCTTTGTATCTTTCCCCTTTGATGCCTAAGGCTAACGTGGCCCGGAAACTATCCATGGGACTAAAAATAAATTGAGTGTCAACTCCAAAACTTTCGCTGGTGCCGTCAAAAGACCCAGCGTCTCGCCTAGTTTGAGTGGTTCTATAATAATCGTCATATATGGAACTTTTGATTCTTTCTTGATTGTAAAACGTCCAACCACGAAAGGTAAACATATCGCTAAAAATATGCTTAAGCGCTACAGTAACAGAGTTTGCTCGCCAATTGTCTATCGTTTGCCATTCCGCCCTATTCCGAATCCGATCGATACGGGTCGGCACGCCATAAGAGCCTTGCCGTAAATTAAGGGAAAGACCTATCTCTGTTTCTTCTTGCGGGTAATAGACGATATTTCCATAAAAATTATGAATGTCGTTTTGACTGTTGGTGCGAATCTTATCTTTGGTAAGACGGATATTGGAGTCGTCGGTCCTGGCCGGTTGGAAACCGTCGGTGTGACTGCCGTAATAACTAAAAAAACCGTAAACCTTCTCCCCGCCCACAGAGACCGACAGCCGCTGGTTCAAAGTATTGCCGGGAAAGGCGGCCTCTATGCCCACGTTGGGGGAAAAACCCGGTTTTCCTTTTTTGGTGATGACGTTGATGACTCCGGCGTTGCCCCCGGCCCCGTAGAGAACCGAGGAGGCCCCCTTGGTCACGCTCACGCGTTCGATGTTGGCCGTGGGGAACTGGGTAGGATCGAAATTGTTGTTGTAGGAGTTGGCCATGGGCACCCCATCCAAGAGGAGAATGATATTGCGGTATCTCAAACCCCTGATATCGACCCTGGGAGTCCCTTGGCCGGCGATGCGCTGATAGATGCCCGGCAGTCCGTAAAGGGCGCTGTAGAGAGTGTTGTAACCGCCTTCCTGGAACTTGGAAGGGCCGATTTCATCCACGCTGGCCGCCCGTTCCGAGACGGGCGCCCCGTCGCGGTCGGAGATTATCACCACCGGCAAGGTGAAGCCGTCGTCGGACTCGTAATCCGATGGGGACTCGGCGAGAATTCCGCCGAATTTCGGTCTAAGGCCGGCCGACCCGTCGGCCTCCCCGGCCGGGAGAGGCGAGAAGAATTTGGCCACCGGCGACCAGAAATCGATACCCGGTCCCCAGGAACCCTTCAAACCGCCGGCGATCTGGAAAGCTTTCTGGTGACGCCCCAAGTTGGCCTCGGCCGAAGCCCCGAGGCTGAGGCCTTCGGTCAAGCGATAATCGGCGCCGGCCGCCAAACTAAAACTGGTCCTGTCGGTTTGTGGCGATTCCAAGGTGAAAGGAAGGCCGCTGGGCAGATAGGCCCTGACCCGATTGCCCAAATCGCCCGCCAGCAACTGGTTTACGTGAGCCGAGACGAAGAAACGAATATCCTCCGGCGCGTAATCCAACGAGAATCCCAATCGCCCGATAAACCGGTCCAGCGAGGAAGCGCCAACGGTCTGGTTCAAGACCCCGCCACCCCTTTCCCGATAACCGTCGACCCAGCCGCGATGATAGGCCAAGCCCAGAGAGGGAATCAGGTTCAGCGCGCCCGTGAGGGGAACCTTTCGGGACACGGTCAAACCCAGTCCCAAAAACCGACCGTCAAAATCGGCCACGATAGTTCTGGGTTGGTTATTGACGCTTACCTGACGAATATTGTGAAAGTCGCTGACGCCGTAATGGACCCAGCCCTCGATTGTGCCCCACCCTGGATTCCAGGCGCCGTATAAGCCGGCCATGAATTGATTGGAGGTTATTTCCGCGTCCAGGCGATTGTCGTCGACCTTAGCCACCACTTGGCGAAAGCCAAAAAACCCCCCGAGAATTTTGTCGTCGGCCAGTTGGCGGTTATAGCCAAAGTAAACGCCGGGCGCCGACATTTTGAAACCTGGCAAGCCCCGGGAACCGTCAACCTCGGCGCGTCCGAACTCGGCGGTGAACCACCACTGGTTTGTCCCACTTCCCTCGCCGCCGGAAGCCGGGGCCAATCGGGCTAGGCCGTAGTTGAAAGCCGGTATGGGAGGCGCGTACCAACCCAAGGCCCCAGGCTGGACAAGCGGGCTGATTCCGTTCAAGGGACCGGCCAAGGCCAAAAGACGATACCGCCGATCCTGGCCCTGGAGCGCCCCAAGATCCGCGCCGACATAGCCCCAGTCCGCGATCCCGTCGCCCAAGTAGGCCGATCTGGCCAAGGCCTGGCCGTAAGTCGCCAAAGTAACGGAACCGGCGGCGATGTCATCGGCCCATTGTATATTTGGCGCCAAAGATATCTGCCGACTATTTTGAACGTTGGCCACCAACAAAACGTCGCTGACTATGACTTCAGAAAAGGTCCCGGTGACGGGGGTATTGTTGTCGACGACGTTAATGGGGCCAGTAAATTTATAGTCCGGCGTCGTGGCCAAATCCAAATATAGAATGGCGCCAGAGTCGATAATGACCGTTCCGCCCGTTTCCAACTGAAAGGACCGGACCTGGGGCGAGCCTTGGTTGTCGTATCGACTGGCCACGGTCAAGGCCCCTCCGTCTTGAAAATTAACTGTATTGGCCTTTAATGTATTATTGGTGGTAGTAAGGTTACCCCCGTCCACAATATTTACGGCACTAAAATAACCGCCATTGGTAGTCGCCAGAGAGGCTTGGCCGGTAACGGTCACCGTCCCCGCCACTCCGCCACCGTTGGCCCCGCTGGAGATAAGCCGCCCTGACTGAAGCTCAATGTTTTGGGAAATTGTGGCGCCCGAAAAAGTCTGAAAGCCGGCGCCTTTTTTGACTATGGAACCGGTGCCGGTAAATCCCCCAGCGTAGACATCGTTTTCATAGTTGTTGACGGTTAGGATCTTTCCCCCCAAATTGACGCTGGCCGTAGCCGCATTGGTTGTGGACTCAAAGGACAACCCGGCGACTTCCCTGTCGATTTCGGCGCCGCTGCCGTCGGTCAGCCTGAACTCCTTTGTTTCGGGGTTGTCGGTGAAAATGAATTTAGAGACGGGGCTCACGTTTCCGGCCAAAATGCCCCTGGTCAAAACCGTTCCGCCGCTGTGTGAGTTCGCGCCGTTAAGCCTGACCACTCCAGTGCCGGTCGGACCGACGATCTCCAATATTCCAAAACCGCTGACATTCAAGGCTACCGGGTTGTTGGCGTTGACGGGAAACTCCAGAATCAGCCGTCCGCCCTCGCCCCTGACGACGTCTTCCGTGGACACCTCAGAGCCGGAACAGCCGCTTCCGCCGCCTCCACCGCCACCGCCGCCTCCACCGCCGCCACCGCCTCCACCGCCACCTCCGCCGCCGCCACCGCCACCTCCGCCGCCTCCGCCTCCTCCTCCGCCGCCGCCACCTCCGGAACCGCCGGCGCACCCAGAGGCGTTGTCCCCGCCGCCCAAATTAATGGCCATCACTCCGCCAGAGTTGTTGAAACCCTGGCCGCCGAGCGCCAAGAGCAGCGTTCCCGCGTTGACGGTGATAGTACCGGTGAAATTGGCCAAGCGGGCGTTGGCCCAATTACCGTTCGAGCCTATCTTGATTGCGCTTTCTGGGGACTCCATCACCAGCCCCCCACCACCGGAAAAAGTTGCGGTGGGGAAAAGCAAACTTGAATTTGGACTCCCAATATATGTTAAAACATTATTAAGTTCTACTTGTCCATTAATGGTAGCGTTAATTCCACCAATAACGCCCAATACAGCTGCGTCATTAATAGTCAAATTAGTATAAGATCCAGCATTAGATATTTCATAGCCGGAATCTTGGTTGGTACCACCCAGGTTTATTTCATCGTTGGCCAGAGCCTTGCCGAAATCAAACCAAAAAGTATGGGCTACAACTAAAATTAACGCTAATTTTATTATTTTAGAGGCCATATTTCACCTTACATGCCCCGAATTTCGTGGCTGTCTGGATAGTCATTGTTCATGCCGATTTGAATTGTCTCGAAATTGATGGCTAGATTTGTCAGGGAATTGGCGGTTAGATTTGTTGGGCTATTGGCGGGAACTCTGTACCTTAGATTCTAAAACTTGCTGTGACTTCTAAACTAATACGGTAAATAAAAAAAGCTTTTTCCCCGATAATACTTAATTAAACCAATTTATTATTTTAGCAATTTTTTCACCTATATTTTGACATTTCTATCTGTCAGTTATTAGACAAAATGAGGTATCCGTTCAGTGTCCGTTCACGGAAATTCTCCCAACCTCCTCTTCGCCTTCCCCATCGAATGTCCATCGCCACAAGCGATATGGCCAAGTTAGATATCATCCCAGAAGCAAGCTCAAAAGGTAAAAACTTGAGAGTAACTTGGATACTTGGAGCGTTGAGTTGCGCCAAGTCTTTTTTTTAGGTATTCTGGTCAAAACCTTCCGAAGCCGGAACTATTTCGTCTCCCGCTTCCTTTTCAAATTTCTGGCCGCAGACGATCGGAATCGTTTAGGTATATTTTGCGAGATTAAAATGCCAACAAACCTACCCAAG
>JAIRNQ010000318.1 GCA_031257955.1 Deltaproteobacteria bacterium
TATGGACGGTGATCGTCCCGTCGGGGTTGAGCTCAATCGCGGCATTAGAGGAGTCTGCCCCGTCAAGGCCGCAACCATAGGAGCCCATGGCCAAGCCAACGCCTTTCTTGTGGGTGGCGGTGCTTTCGGCCTTGGCTTTCTTCAAAGCCGCTTCATACTTGGGCTTTATGGCTTCCAGCATCGGCACGTACGAGTAAGAGTCGAGTTTTTGCCCGGTGGGGTTGGTTCCCGGCTCCCTAACGGCGTTTTTGTATCTAAACTCCCAGGGATCCAGACCCAGCTTGACCGCCAGCTCATCGGCCACGATCTCGCTTATGTGTTGGGCCTGCGTTCCGCCGTATCCCCTGAAGGCCGAGCCCCAGGCGTGGTTTGTGCAAACCGTGCGACCCTCTCCCCTGATATTGGGGATGTCGTAGGCGGCGCCCATAAACTGGACACCACGAATGGTCAAAAGGTCGCCAAATTCGCAATACGGACCGTGGTCGACGTCATAGTCGGTTTCCATGGCCACGAGTTTACCGCTCTTGTCGGCGGCCATCCGAATGGTGCCGTAGAAGGGCGAACGCTTACCGGTGTATTGCATCTGTTGCGCGTAATTGAACAGCAGATAGCAGGGGCGATTGGTAGCTATGACGCAGGCGGCCACAAGGGCCTCGTTGGTCGGGCTGAATTTGTACCCGAAGGTTCCGCCCATGGGGTTGGAGGCCAGTTGCAACTTATCTTCGGCCAGCCCCAGGCCCTCTATGATCATGGCCTTATGGAGGTGGACGCCGATAGACTTTGAGTGAATGATGATCGAGCCGTCATCGTGGGGATAACCAAAGGCGCAATCCGGCTCCAGGGGCATATGGGGCGTTCTGCTGGTAATTATGGAGTCCTCGGCCACCACCAAGTCTTTGTTCTCGAAATATGGCTTGGTCTCGCCGCCTTTGCGTATGTACTGATAGTAGTACACGTTCGGCGTGCCGGGGTGGATCTCGATGGCGTCCGGGGCCTTGGCCGCCGGTATGCTCATGTAAGCCGGTAGGACTTCAAGATCGACTTTGACCTTCTCCGCAGCCGCCTTGGCCTCGGCCTCGGTGTTCGCGCAGACTACGGCAATGGCGTCGCCGTATTGAAAGATCTTGCTATCGCACAGGATGGGCCTTTCCTTGCCATCGCCCTTGTTGGACGGGGCGGCCATGCCGTTTATGCGGTTGGTGCCCTTAATGTCCTTACTGGTTACGACTTTAAAGACACCGGGCATGGCCTCGGCTTCCGAAGTGTCGATCCCTTTGATGTTGGCGTGGGAGACTTTGGCTTGGACGAGGGCCATGTAGAGCTTGTTTGCCGGGAGCTCCAGGGCGATGTCCCCGCCGTACTTGATGGTTCCGGTGACCTTGGAGATGGCCGTGGGTCTGGGATAGTAGGAATCGATGCCCCAGACATGACCGTCCGCGGGGAGTTTGTAGTCGAGCTCCTCGGGCTTCAGTTCGCCCCTGAGGACCTTGGCCGCGTCGATAACCGCGTCGGTAAGGGGGATGTAGCCCGTACAGCGGCAGGCGTTGCGGTGTTGCTGAAACCAATCGCGGACCTGCTCCCTGGTGGGGTTATTGTTTTCGTCCAAAAGGGCTTTGGCCGAGACAATAAAACCGGGAGTACAATATCCGCATTGGGCGCCGCCATGCTTGATCCAGGCTCTCTGAACGGGGTGGAGGTTTTGCGGGGTTCCGATGCCCTCGATGGTGAGGATTTGGGCCCCGTCGGCGACTCTCTTCAACTTGGTAACGCAACTCCTGACGAGCTTACCGTCAAGTATAACGTTACAAGCACCGCACATTCCTTCTCCGCAACCAATTTTTGTACCAAGCAGATGCAGCTGTTCCCGCAAAAACTTGGCCAAAGTGGTCTCCTGATCGACGAAGACATTGTGTGAGATGCCATTAACAACGACATTTTTTTGAATCATATTTGGCTTCCAAGTAAACCCTCTCCCGCCAGGTCGAGGGGTGAAATGGATCGCGGCGGCGGCCGGACCCTAAGGTTGTAGGCATATATTTGGCTATTTTTTTGTCGTCAAAATTTTATCCTCACTAGCACTATGCCTCACTGCTGGGATAAAACAAGCGCCAAGGGACTTTGGCTTTGACGGCTAACGGTATTTGGCTCAATTGGGACCGTGAAAAAACTATATCAGAAAATAATATGTCAATCAAACTTTATTAGTCTGACATTAAGTATCATTTAGGCTAAATTTAGTGATAAGAAAATACAACAAATGATGTAGGCTGGCCCAAGAACGGCTGTATATCACGTTTCATCATGTATAACAATTATTTATCGATCGAAAAAAAATTTTGCCAAGTTTTCGTCACGTCACGTCAAGAATTTTGGGCGAAACGTGGCTAATGATTCCGAACAGGCTCCCAGGGTCACGTTTAGCCACATTTCCCACGATCCGAAAATGCCTCCCGGGGCCGTCCAGAGCGGCCAGCCCGTTGATCCGACTTTCCGCCTGTGTCATAATTCCAGCGTCACCGGGTTAAAGGCAAGTTTGTCAATTAATAATGTCATCGCCCTACATTTATGGTCAAAATATTAATTTAACGTCAATTTTACTGGCTCTAAACACAGTAGACTTAAATTTTTTTCTAATACCATTATCGGGCTAGCCTAGTTTACAATAAAGTTTACTTTTAGCTACACTAGTATAGACCTAGCCTAAATAATCGGCTGGACACCAAACGGTACCCCCGCGCCACCAAAATTGATATTTTTCAAATACATACCCTTTTTCGCCTTTGACTGGGTGCCGAAACGGTACCCCCGCGCCCCCAAAATGTAGGAGTTTTCCAAAACATACCCTTTCTCGCCTTTGGCTGGCCACCAAACGGTACTCCCGCGCCACCAATTTTCCCTTTTGGTTGGCCGCGGTCAGAAATAAAGGCCCATGCTTTCCTATATGGGTTAATGGGCTTATCTGAGATAATCCTTTTACCGTTTACGAAGCTCCGGTCGGCGATCCGGGTCCCAACGCTTGCGCGTTCTTGGCGCCGGCCTTGACCCCGGTTAACCCGAAGCTCCCTGGCCGCGGACCGGCGTTTGATACTACCGGCTGAGCCCTTTTGGCCTTTCCGCGACTCCCCAAGGCTTGAGCCCTAATCTTAGGCCAGGGGCCAAATCTTAGGCCAGGGCCAAATCTTATGTCAGGGGCCAAATCTTAGGCCAGGGCCAAATCTTAGCCGGGGCAAAATCTTAGGTCAGAGATAGTTTTGCCATTAAAACTTCGGAATTTCTTTTGCCGTTGCGCCGTTAGCTGGACGCTAGACGGCCTGGGGGCGAATTGTGTGGCCAGACGATTTGATCGATGGATGATATAACTATAAGAACAACAAATAATATATTTCAAATATCGATTAGATGTACTTGCGTTCCCAGAGCAATGACTGAATATTACTGGCTTTCATAACGTAGCTAAATTCAAAGTTTTATTTACGACAGCTCTGACAATAGTTTTGATTTTCGCGGCGATATCCTTCGCCGCGCCAAGAGCCGTTTGGTTTGGTTTGTGGAACCATAATTTTCCCGCCGCCATTAAACCTCTTGGCTTTGTCCTGGCCTTTTCCGGCCCAACCGTTAATTTTTGGCCGTTTCGGCGGCCCAGGAAATGGGAAGCGTAGATGAAAACCATAAATACCGTCGAGGCGGTCGGAACCGTCCTCTGCCACGATCTGACCAGAATAATCAAAGACGAGGTCAAGGAAACCGTCTTTCGTAAAGGCCACGTAGTTAAAGAGGAAGACATCCCAGTCCTTCTTTCCATTGGTAAAACCCATCTCTTCGTCTGGGACTTAGGGGAAAACATGGTCCACGAAAATGACGCGGTGACCGCCCTTTACGAGGCCTGCGGGATGGAAGGCCCTTTTGAGGCCACCGTCGCCAAGGAGGGTGGGCTTCATCTGACGGCCGGGGGTGACGGCTTGTTTTTGGTGGACTTGGCCCTTTTGGCCGAGTTTAACGAGGACGGGGAGATGGCGCTGGTGGTCAGGCAAAGCGGGGTGAGGGTTAAAAAAGGTGACCGGGTGGCCAGTTTCAAGGTCGTGCCCTTGGCCGTGGAGCGGCAAAAGCTGGATCGGGTCCGGGCCCTTCTGGCGGGCAAAACCGTTTTGGCCATAAAACCCTATCTGCCCCTGAAGGCGGCCATAATCGCCA
>JAIRNQ010000320.1 GCA_031257955.1 Deltaproteobacteria bacterium
CGTCATGGCGTAATTTAGGGCGACGTTGGATAAGTCCGCGTGTCCATAGGCATATTGGGCACCTTATTGCGGCGAGTTTAGCCGTCACGGGCCCCATGGCGGGGGGGTTTCATATAAAGGGAACAATCAATAACGGACTTGCGGGGGCGGTAGCCCTTTGGTGCCCGCCGCCAAAGGGGATTATACCAAAACGGTCGCCCGGGCCCAAGGTGGGCCCCAAAGGTGGGTGCCCGGGATCGGGGTTCGGCCCTGGCCCCGATGGCCGGCCCTGGCGTCGGCCAAGGCACCGTAGGGGCGACTTTTGGCCATCGGTCGGCGGGCTTAAAATGTACATTGACTTGACCAATCCGGATTGTATAATGGTAAGGTTATCTGGAGGTGGGAAACATGCCCGCTCTGACGGCCATCAGGGGATTTAAAGACATACTGCCCAAAGAAGCGGAACTTTGGCGACTGGTTGAGGAAAAAGCCCGGGAAGTGGTAAGGCGCTTTGACTTTTCGGAGCTTCGCGCCCCGGTCATGGAGAGAACCGAGCTGTTTAAGAGAAGCATCGGCTCTACCACCGACATAGTCGAGAAAGAAATGTATACCATGGAGGACCGTTCCGGGGATTTAATTACCCTGCGGCCCGAGGCCACGGCCGGCTTGGTCAGGGCCTTCATCGAGCACAACCTGGGCGAGGGCGGCCGGGCCACCAAACTCTTTTGCCTGGGACCCATGTTTCGCTACGAGAGGCCCCAGAAGGGACGCCTGCGCCAGTTTCACCAATTGGACGTCGAAATTTTTGGCGATCCCGGGCCCCATTCCGATGCCGAGATCGTCGTTTTGCTGCATACCTTTCTCTCGGAACTGGAGCTGCCCAACCTTTCGGTCGTCCTAAATTCCCTGGGCTGCCCCAAGTGCCGCCCGGTTTATCGCCAAAGCTTGGTCGACTATCTCTCCTCCCGCCGGGAGGCCCTGTGCCAGGACTGTCGCCGGCGCCTGGAGCTAAACCCCTTGCGCATCCTTGACTGCAAGTCCGAGTCCTGCCAAACGCAAGTCAAAGAGGCCCCGGTGTTTTCCCAGTTTTGGTGCCCGGAGTGCCAGGACCATTTCCGGACGGTCCGTGAGGACCTCGAGGCGGTGGGACTCCCCTTCAGCCTGGACGACCGGCTGGTTCGGGGCCTGGATTACTATACCCGGACGGCCTTCGAGGTCCGCTCCGGCAACCTGGGCGCCCAAAGCGCCGTGGCCGGCGGGGGGCGTTACGACGGCCTTTGCCTGGAGCTGGGCGGGGCGGACGTCCCGGCCATAGGCTTCGCCGCCGGGTTGGAGAGGATAATCATACTGCTTTCGGAAAAGGCCGCCCTAGAGGCGGTCGGGCCGGACTATTATTTGGCCATCCTGGCCCCCGAGGCTTTGGGCCCGGCCTTCGCCCTGGCCCAGGCCCTTCGGGCCCGGGGCCTGCGGGTGGCCGCCGACTGGGAGGCGGGGGGCCTCAAAAGCCGCCTGAAGAGGGCGGACAAGGCCAGGGCGGCCAAAGCGGTCATGTTGGGACCGGACGAGCTGGCCTCCGGGCTGGCCACGGTCAGGGATTTAACCACCAAGGAACAAACCCGTCTGGCCCTGGACCAGCCGGGGCTTTTTTAGGCCGGGCCAATAGTGGCTGCCCGATGGGGGGCGGCCAATAGTGGCGGCCAAATGGGGGCGGCCCAAAAACCCTATGGCGGGGACCTTTACAGTTTATCGATTAAAGTTTAAAGTTTATAAGTTTTTCATTAAACCGCTTTTGGTTTAATTATTTTAGATTGGGGTTTGAAGATAATGTCGGAATCGATGGCCGGGCTCAAACGCACGCATTATTGCGGCGAAATCACCGAGGAATTGTTGGATCGCGAGGTCGTAATCATGGGCTGGGTCCAGCATCGCCGGGATCACGGCGGGCTGGTCTTCATCGATCTTAGGGATCGCACCGGCTTGGTCCAGACGGTCTTCAATCCCCAGGAGGATCCCGCCACCCACGAAAAGAGCCACGACGTCAGGGCCGAATACGTTTTGGCCTTGGTGGGCCGGGTCCGGACCAGGCCAGACGACATGATAAACCCCAAGCTGGCCACCGGCGGCGTCGAGGTCTTCATCAGGGAGCTAAGGGTGCTAAACGAGGCCCGCACCCCTCCCTTCGTCGTCGAGGATCACGCCGATCCCACCGAATCCCTCCGGCTGCGCCACCGCTATCTGGATTTGAGACGGCCGGCGGTTCTCAAAAACTTTGTCTTGCGGCACCGGGTGGCCAAGCTGACCCGGGACTACTTTTCCGACAACGGCTTTCTGGAAGTTGAGACGCCCGTTTTGACCAAGTCCACCCCGGAGGGGGCCCGGGACTATTTGGTGCCCTCCAGGGTTAGCCGGGGCTCGTTTTTCGCCCTGCCCCAGTCGCCCCAGCTGTTCAAGCAGCTTTTGATGATGGGCGGGCTCGATCGCTATTGCCAGATCGTCAAGTGTTTCAGGGACGAGGATTTGCGGGCCGACCGCCAGCCGGAATTTACCCAGGTGGATCTGGAGATGAGTTTCGTGACCCAGGAAGACATCATCGAAATCCTGGAAGGCTATATGTCGCTGGTATTCAAGACGACTTTGGGGATAGGGCTGGAGCGGCCCTTTCCCAGGCTCACATACGATGAGGCCGTCTCCAGATACGGGACGGACCGGCCGGATCTGCGCTACGGGCTGGAAATGGTTAACTTGGCCGAGGTCTTCAAAGATTCCAAGGCCCAAGTCTTCGCCGAGGCCATAAAATCCGGCGGTCGGGTCCGGGCCATCAACGCCAAGGGGGCCGGCAAGTTTTCCCGAAAGCAGCTAGACGATCTGGTGGCCCTGGCCATCTCTCTGGGGGCCAAGGGACTGGCCTGGCTTAGGGTAACGCCCGAGGGCTTTCAGGGCCCGCTGGCCAAGTTTTTGGGCGAGGGCGAGAAGGTGGCCCTGACGGAGGCCATGGGGGCCAAAGAAGGCGACGTGCTATTTTTTGGGGCCGACACGGCCGACATGGTGGCCCACGTGTTGGGCCAGATTCGGACGAAACTGGCCGAGGATCTGGACTTGATTAGTCCCGACCGCTTTGCCCTCAGCTGGGTTACCGACTTTCCCATGTTCGAGTTCGATCCCCAAAACAAACGCTGGGCGGCCACCCATCACCCCTTCACCGCGCCACGGGACGAAGACCTTCCTCTCCTGGAAAGCGATCCCGGCAAAGTTAAGGCCCTGGCCTACGATTTGGTCCTAAACGGCAGCGAAATCGGCGGCGGCTCCATCAGGATCCACCGCCCGGACGTCCAAAACCGGGTCTTCGCCGCCCTGGGCCTTACGGCCGGGGAAATCCGGGATAAATTCGGCTTCTTTCTGGACGCCTTGGATTACGGCACCCCGCCCCACGGCGGCTGCGCCTTCGGGCTCGATCGCCTGGTCATGATACTGGCCGGGGCGGCCTCGCTCCGGGAGGTCATCGCCTTCCCCAAGACCCAGAAGGCCGCCTGCCCCCTGACCGAGGCCCCGGGCCCGGCCTCGGACCACCAGCTCTTGGAGCTGGGGATACGGCTCGACAAAAGCCAGATGGATTAAGGCCTATCCCTCACACGGACCAGCGATTCCAGGGCCCGCGGCGCCATGGCTCGCGGTGCCCGGCCCGGCCGAACGAGGGTTACGGGTGGCGATAAGTGTTTAAGTATTTGAGGGGGAGCGGACCGACCGCCCAGCGGCCAGGTCCGGAGTACCCCCGCGCCGTAAGGAAGCGGGGAGGAAAAGACGAGCGTGACGCCCATGCGCAAAGAAACCAGAACGCCCAACCAGAAGCTTTTAAACCTGAGGCCGTCGCCCGGGCAATATAAGCTGGTCGAGAAGGGAAAGCCCGAGCTTTTTCGGGATCTCTTTCCTTACGTCGATATCCCCAGGCTGAATTTTGACGGCCACAACCCGGCCCTGGCCCCGGCCGCCGATCCGGTCATAACCGACACCACCTTTAGGGACGGCCAGCAAGCCCGCCCGCCTTACTCGGTCGAGCAGATCGTCACCCTCTTTAAGTTTTTGGCCCGCCTCTCCGGGCCTTCGGGGGTCATCAGGAAAAGCGAGTTTTTTCTCTTCAACCAAAAGGATCGCCAAGCCGTAGAGGCTTGCCGGGATTTGGGTCTGCCCTTTCCCCTCATTACCAGCTGGATCCGGGCCGTCTCTGAGGATCTATTGATCGTCAAGGAAATGGGCCTCACCGAGACCGGGATACTTACCTCCATCTCCGATTACCACATCTACCTAAAGCTGGGCCTAAACCGTAGACGGGCCGCCGACAAGTACCTGGCCCTGGTCAGCGAAGCGCTCTCCTACGGGATCGCCCCGCGCTGCCATTTCGAGGACGTGACCAGGGCCGACGTCTATGGCATGTGTATCCCCTTGGCCCAGAAGTTAAAGCACCTTTCCGAACAGGCCAAGATACCCATCGTCATCAGGCTTTGCGACACTCTGGGCCTGGGGGTGACTTACCCCGGGGCCGCCCTGCCCCGCTCCATCCCCCGCCTGGTCCGGGCCTTCATCGAAGAGGCCGGTTTTGACGGGCAGGATTTGGAGTGGCACGGCCACAACGATTTCCACAAGGGCTTCGTCAACGCCACCACCGCCTGGCTCTATGGCCTGGGGGCCATAAACGGTTCCCTTTTGGGTTTTGGCGAGCGGACGGGCAACACGCCCATAGAGGGCCTATTGATCGAGCACGCCGCCCTCTGGGGATCGACCCCGGGGGTGGATTACGCGGCCATTACGGAACTGGCCAAGTACTTCGAGACCGAGCTCAACGTTCGCATCCCCCCCAATTACCCATTGGTGGGCCGGGACTTCAATTCCACATCGGCCGGAATCCACGCCGACGGCCTCCTCAAAAACGAGGAGATCTACAATATCTTCGACACCAGAAAGATCCTCAACCGCCCGCCCTCGATCTCCATAAACGACAAGTCCGGATCGGCCGGTCTGGTACACTGGCTAAACCAGAGGCTGAGCCTTACCGGCGGCGAGGAGCTGGACAAGCGCAACCCGGCGGTGGTCAAGATGAACCGGGCTATCCAGAAAGAGTACGAAAATGGCCGCATCACCAACATGAGCGCCCGGGAGCTGGAGAGGCTGGCCCGCCACTTCCTCCCGCAAAAGTTCGAGTCCCAGTTCGATCACTTACGGTACAAGGCCAGGGAACTGGTGCAGGATTTGATTCTTACCTTTATCCAGGATCCAATCATTCGCTCCATGGTCCCGTCTGACCAGGAAAAACTTATGGAGAAGTGGGTGACCACCATCCCCTACATACAGTTCATGTACGTCACCGACAAGGCCGGCATCAAGATCACCCGTAACGTGACCTCGGTAAAGGAGAAGAAGCGCTACAGCGGCCAGCAGGACGTGGGTTCCAACCTTTCCGATCGGGTCTGGTTCGTCAAACCCATGGAGGACGGGCAGATCCACGTGACCGACTTCTATACCTCCCGATTCACCCAGGCCCTGTGCATAACCGTGAGCGGCCCTATCAGAAACGATCAAAACGAGATAGTCGGGGTCCTGGGCCTGGACATTCGCTTCGATTATTTGGCCAACATCGAGGCCGAAGAACTGGAAAGCCCCGAGGTGGACGAACTGTAACCTCGGCCCCCATCGTTGGGGCCCATCGCCGGCGGTCTCCCTGAGCCGCCCACGGCGCCCCCCGGGCCGGCTTTCAGCGCCGCCCGGCCAAGCCCCCTGGGCCGGCCAAACCCCTGGCCGGCCAAACCCCTGGGCCGGCGCGGGTCTCCGGACCGGACGGAGCCACTATGCTGGAAAACGTTTTGGGTTTGTTGGAAGGACCCCTCTGGGCCAGGTTTAAGATAGTCGCCGTCGGCTGCTTGCTCCTAAGCCTTCTGGGCCTGGGCATAGGCGTTCCCGGGACCAACCTTCTCTTGGAGGGCTCCATATTCGATCTGATGCTGGTCCTCCAGACCAACAATGAGCCGATCGGAAGCGAACTGGCCATAGTGGCCATAGACGACGCCACCCTTTCCAATCCCCATAAATACTTTCCCCAATCCTTTAACCCAACCGTTTGGGGCGCCATTTTGGAGGCCCTGGTGCTGGGCGGGGTCAAGGCCGTGGCCGTCCACCAACCCTTACCGGCCATGGAAACCCATCCCTTTACCCTGGAGGACGAGGCCAGGTGGTTCCGGGCCGTCCAGACCGCCCACAAAAATTCCATCCCCGTGGTCTTCGGCTTTAGGTACCTAAGCGACCGGCCGCTTCTCCCCACGGCCAAGTACGTGGAGATTATGGGCCGGGACCGAATGGGTTTTTTGAATTTGGTCCACGACCGGGACAACAAGGTCAGACTCCAGGCCATCAAGTGGCCCAATTTCACCGAAACCGAAGACGCCTTTTCCTTTTCGGTGGCCGTGGCCGCCTCGGCCAAGCCGGATTTGGCCTCCCTGCCCGGACAGGGCTATTACATCGACTACTCCAACCAAATTTCCAAGCTGAGCTTCTCCGACGTTTATGACCGGGCCCTGAACGGGGAAGTCGATTTCTTTAAACGGGTCTTCGGCGGGAAAATCGTCTTCATCGGCGATACCAGCTCAATCAACATGGACGCCTACCCGACCCCGGCCTCGGATTACCTGGGCCAAGGCGGCCAAGGCTGGTACCTCATGCCGGCGGTGGAGATCCAGGCCCATTCGGTGGCCACCCTCCTAAGGGGTAACCTCCTCCGGGAGCCGCACTGGTTCCAGCTTTTCATCCTCAATTTTGGCCTCTCCTTTCTGGCCCTCTCGCCGATCCTCTTGACCGTCAAACGGGACGCCCAGGTGGCCGGCTGGCTGCCGACGGCGGTGACCTTTCTCTACCCCATCTTGTGCTTTCTGGCCTTTGGCCGAAACGTCTACCTTCCGGTCATAGCCGGCCTTTCCGTTTTGCTCCTGGCCAACTTTCTGTATTGGGCTTACCGGACCCACGAAAGCCGCGTCCTTCAACGCACCTCCAACCAGGCCCTGAACCTTTACCTGAACCCGGATCTGGCCGGGCAAATCATGCACAACCCGGAATACCTGGAACGCCGGGGCGAACTGAGGAACGTGACCGTATTTTTCGCCGATCTGGTCGGCTTTACCTCCATGGCCGAGACCATGGACACGGCCGAGGTGGTCGATATCCTCAATCGCTATTACGACACCATGAATACGGCCATAGAGCGTTTTGGGGGCTTCGTCGACAAATTCGTCGGAGACGCCATCATGGCCGTTTGGGGGGCCCCTTCCAGCCAGCCCAAGCACGCCATCTCCGCCTGCCTTTCGGCACTTATGCAAAAGCGTCTGATGGACGACTTAAACCGGGATCTGACCGCCGCCAACCTGCCCTTTCTCCAGGCCCTGATGGGCCTCAATACCGGCCAGGTCATCGCCGGCAACATCGGGGCCAAGCACCGCATCAACTACACGGTCATGGGCGACTCGGTCAATTTGGCCTCAAGGCTCGTTTCGGTCAATAAACTCTTCCTGACCACCATAATCGCCAGCCAGGCCACCCAGTCCCTGGCCGAGGCGGAGATCAGCTTCCGGGCCCTGGACAAGATCCGGGTAAAGGGCCGCAAGGGGAGCCTGACCATTTACGAGGTCCTGGCCCCCAAGGGCGATCTCTCCACCGACATGGCCCAGTGCGTCAACTACTACGAGCGTGCCCTCAAGCACTACTTCGACCGCGACTTTCAAGGCGCCCTGGCCCGCTTCGAGGCGGCCCTGAAGTGCGCCCCCAACGACAACCCCAGCCTCATCTTTGCCCAGCGCTGCATGGACTTCATCGCCCGTCCGCCGGACAGCCAGTGGGACGGGGTCACGGTCCTGGAAGCCAAATGACCCCCCAAACGCCCACCGCTCCGGGCGCCAACGTCGCTGGCGCCCGCGCTCTGGGCGCCCACGATCGGGTACCCGCATCCGGCGCCCGGGGGGCAAAGCCCAAAGGACGCGATACGCCCAATAAACCGAGGACTTATATGATACTCATCAAAGACAAAAGACTTTTTAAGTTTTTGCCCAAAATACTCTTTCTGTTCGCCCTTCTCGCCCTCTTGTCCCCCTGGGGCCCGGGCCCAACGAACCAAGCCACCGCCCAGGACTCAGTCCCGGTCGACGAAGGCGAGGACCCCGAAGAGCCACCGCTCGATCTGACCTCCGTGTGGCCCGACGGCCCGCCCCCAGAAACTGGGGCCGATACCGGCGCCGTAATTGGCGCCGAAACTGGCCCCGACTCGACTGCCGAAACAACTCCCGAAATTGGCGCCGGAACTGGCCCCGACTCGACCGCCGAAACAACCCCCGAAATTGGCGCCGACACAATTCCCGACCTTGGCCCCGAAACCGCGCCCGCTCTTGTCTCCGAAACCGGCGCCGCCCCGGCCCTCCCCGAGGCCGACGGCGAGATGGTCGGCATTGAGCCCCGGCTTCTGGAGGAAGCCGAGGCCGGCGACGTCCACGCCCAGCTTCGGGTGGCCGTGGCCTATCACGAGGGGATTGTGGTCAAGGCCGATCCGGTCAAATCCTTCGAGTGGTTCCAAAGGGCCGCCGATCAAGGCGATCCCGACGCCCAATACAATCTGGCCATCTTCTACGACCAAGGCATGGGCGTAAAAAAAGACCCCAAAAAGGCCCTGGAATGGTATCTCAAATCGGCCAACAACGGCTCTTTCCTGGCCCAGTTCAACCTGGGCACCATATACGACACTGGCGAAGGGGTGCCGGTGAACAAGGCCAAGGCCATAGAATGGTACACCAAATCGGCGGACCAGGGCTACGCCAACGCCCTCTTCAACCTGGCCTACACCTACGACACCGGCGACGGGGTTAAAGCCGATCCCGAAAGGGCCTACGGCTACTACGTCAACGCCGCCGAGCAGGATCACCCCGGGGCCCAATACTACCTGGGCCTCTGGTACCTCAAGGGCACCAAAAATTACCCGCCCAATCGGGAAGAGGCCAAACGCTGGCTCTTGCGCTCGGCCGATAACGGCTTCACCCAGGCCAAGGAAACCCTGGCCAAGGAGTTCGGCGCCGATTAATCCCCCACCAAAGCCCAATGCCCTTTTGGCATTGGGCTTTTCGCTTACGCCTTAAGATTTGTCCTGACAGGCTAGTCACTTTTGGGATAACCTTAGGCCCGTCCCATTTGTGAGACGCTGACCGTAAAGCCGTGCGTCTTCTCGGCTTTAAAGAGAAAGAAATCCTCCCCGGTATCGGAGTCCAGCCGACTAAAGCCGGACTTGAGAAACAAGGTTTGCAGGCCCAACAGGCAAGGCCTGGGCCGCTCCGGACTGGCCGGTCCGGAGTAAGTGATAAATACCTTACCGCCTGGGGCCAAGACCCTAAAAAACTCGTTGGTAATCTGATCCAACGGGCCCAGCCCCATGAAAGACGACCAACATAAAACCGCGTCCAGGCTGGAATCCATGATCGGGAGCTTCTCGGCGTTGGCCTTGAGGACCACGGCCCAGAAGGCGTCGTTTTTCGAAACCCCGGACAGCGCCTCCTCGCTGGAATCGACGATTACCAGCTGGCCGGTCAAACCCAGCCTGAGCCTCAGTGAGGGCAAAATCTCCGGGGCGGTAAGGCCGGCCACCAACAGACGGCTCCCCAGCCCGGGGTTAATCAGCTCGCAGATCGCGTTGTCGGGCCAATTGAGCCCGGCGGAGGCGCCCCTGACCCGATGGCTGGCGGCGTTGGCTTCAAAAAACAGATGGCGGTAAGGATCTTGTAACATTTCGCGTCCTTTCTAACTGATACTTTCGTTCGGTCCGCTATCGCCGGACTTTCTCTTCCAATCGTGGGCCTTCCGTTAGCCCCTCAGATCTGCCCCTCAGATCTGGCCCTCAATTCCCAAACCTTTTTACCCATTGGCTTATTTCAATAATGCCCCAAAAACTACAAAAGCCATCCACCGAAGCTTATCCCAAGCTCCTTTGGATGGCCTTCTTGGCCTGTCGTGCCCGCTTTTCCCAGAACCCAAAAGGGTATCGGACCCGTTTTTTCGGGCGGTCGATCGTCTCCAGTCGCTGGGTCATCCCGTCCTCCGGCCGGGCTGGGCTCTCCGCCCTCCCCGATGCCAAAACGTTCTCCCAGCAACCTTGATCGCCCTTAACCGCCAAGCCTATCAAGCAACGAAATCGATCCCACCCGAATCCCCAAGGCTTTCCGGAATAAACCCCAGGCGGCGTCTCCGTCCGGGTCTACCGCCCGAGCGGGGTTGGCCCCGCATGGCTTCCAGTGGGGTCAAAAGATCAAATTTTGATAAATGTTAACACCACGGCCAAGTTAAGTCAACATAAATTTAAACATTTTTACGGAAAGCCCTTACCCGTCCGAAATAATCCCTCCCTGGGCAAGATTTTGAAATAATGGCCCCGACGACTCGATAACCGATATTTTCAACCATTCGACCTTACCGAAAACCCGATAACCCTTACCCCTTCCCACCTTACCGACAACCCGTTAACCCGTTAACCCTTCCCGCCTTACCGACAACTCGATAACCCATATTCTCAGCAATTTAACCTTACCGGAACCCGTTAAGCCTTACCCCTTCCCACCTTCCCGACAAGTCGTTAAGCCTTACCCCTTCCCGCTTTCCCGACAACCCGTTAAGCCTTACCCCTTCCCACCTTCCCGACAAGTCGATAACCCTTACCATTTCGTATATTCAGAGTTTGTGTGGATAAAATAGCGAACTGGTGGTCCTTATCGTTCGACCGGGGTATCCCCGCCTTTGGCCAAGAATTTAGCCCTTTCAGATTGGTCCGCCTTATGAATGTATTGTATAGTTTGGTTAGCGGTTAATTATTGAAGCTGATTGTGCGTGGCGTACATTTTATTCGTTGCCAGTTAAGCCTTTTCGTAAATCGACATGTTTGTCGTTGGCAAATTGGCTTACCGTTTATGACAATGTCTAAGAACCAAGAGTAATGAAAAATAAAAGTCAAAGCATTTAGCGATATTGACAAACGGACAACCTTAAGGGTATTTAGGAAACCCGTGTCGGCGGTCTTCGATTTCTCCCTCCCTCACTTTCTTCCGCCGTCAGGGATAGATGAAGGTCCGTCCGGACACCTTTTCGACGCCAATGGATCGACCGTATAATTCTTCAAGCAGATCCCGGCCCATGGTCTGGCCGACCTTACCCTGGGCCAATATCCGTCCGCCTTTTAGGGCGGCCACCTCGTCGCAGAACCACAGTATGTGATTGGGGTCGTGGCAACAGATAACCACTCCCAGACCCTCGGCGGCTATGCTGCGGACCGTTTCCCAAACGACCAGTTGGTTGGCGAAATCCAAAGACGAGGTGGGTTCGTCCAGAAACATGATCTCGGCTTCCTGGGCCAGGGCCCTGGCCACCAACACCAGCCGCCTTTGCCCGCCGGATAGCCGAACGTAGCTATCCCCGGCCAGCTTCTCCAAACCCACCCGGGCCAAGGCCCCGGCCACGGCCTCTCGGTCGCGCCTGGATAGTATCGGGAGCCGACCCCTTCTGGGGAAACGGCCCATCTCGACCATTTCGCTTACGGTGAAGGGAAAACTGGGGTAATGCTCTTGGGGGACGTAAGCCACTTTGGCCGCCAGCCGCCGGGTACCCAGCGACCCTATCGAGACGCCGTCCATTTCTATCAACCCGGATTTTGGTTTCAGAAAACCCAAGCAGCACTTGAAGAGCGTGGTTTTGCCGCTCCCGTTGGGTCCCAGAAGCCCCTGGAGGCAGCCGGGTTTGACTTCCAGGGACACGCCTTTCAAAACCTCTTTGGTTCCATAGGAAAAGCGCACTTCCCTGACCTTCATCAAGGCCCTTTCCCCTACCCCGTCCCGATGGCCGGCGGGGTCATGGGCGAAGGCCGGATCTTGTCCGTAAGCGGGACCTTGGTCGACCCCGAGTTCCGAAGCCGAAGGCGACGGGCTGGGTAAGTCCGCGCCAACGAGAACGGGCGAAACTAAGTCATTGGCCATAGATTTCCCCGCCTTTGCGCCTTAAGAGCCAAAGCAGATACGGCGCCCCCAAAATGGAGGTGATTATTCCCAAAGGAATTTCCGCCGCCGTCAGGGTCCTGGCCACGGTATCGCAAACCAGAAGATAGACGGCCCCCAAAATGGCCGCCCCGGGCGCGACCCAGCGGTTGTCCGGCCCAAAGACGAAGCGGGCCGCGTGGGGGGCCATCAGGCCCACCCAGGCGATTATCCCGCAGATGGAAACGCAGACCGAGGCGGCCAGGGTGGCCACGGCCACCAACAGCAAACGGATTTGGGTGGGGTTAAGGCCCAGGCCACGGGCCTCTTCGTCCCCCAGGGAAAGGACGTTTAAATGCCAACCGAAATACCATATCAACAGAAAGGCCGGCCCAATCACGGCCGCGGCCAGGCGGGCGTCGGCCCAGGTGGCGTAATAGAGCCCACCCATCATCCAGAAGGTTATCTCCCTAAGCTGGGTGTCGGCGGCCAAGTATTTCATGACCCCGACCACCGCCGAGAAGAGCGCCCCGACGATGACCCCGGAAAGGACCAAAGCCACCGGCGAGATCTGCCCCCGGTTGCGAGCTAGGCCGTAACTAATCATCACGGCCATGAGGGCGAAAACGAAGGCGGTTATCTGGGTTCCGGGAAAGTGGTTCGGAAAAACGATGGCTAGCGAGGCCCCACAGGAGGCCCCGGCGGAAACGCCGAGTATGTAAGGCTCAACCAATGGATTACGAAAGCAGCCCTGGTAGGCCACGCCGGCCACCGACAGGGCCATCCCGGCGGCAACGGCCAGAATGACCCTGGGCAGCCTTATGCGCCAAACTATGACCTGGTCGGCCCGGCTGGCCCCCTTGGGTTCGCTTTGGCCCTTGGCTTTGGCCCAAATGATTGAAAAGACTTGGCCGGCCTTGATATCGTAGGCCCCGGAAATAATGGCCGGGAAAAAAGCCGCCGTCAGCAAGCCCAAAAGAACCAACAGGGCGGCCAGCTTTCGCCTAAAAATCATACTCGACCATCCAGTCCAGGATCTGGGTGGTCCTTAGCCCTTTGGCCGTAGCCTCGTCAACCCCGTAAACTTTTTTATAAAATTCCAGGACAAACTCGTGGACCTTGATATCCTGGAAGCGATCCGGGTAGGAGGCTTTGGCGATGATCATCATGTCAATCGGATACTCGACCCGCCTGGCGCAGTTCATGGGCGTCCAGGGCATGGCATAGACCCTTTTGTCCTTTATGGCCCGAAGCTCGGCCAAGTTGGAAAAATAGGCGGTCTCGTAAAGCTCCCTGGGCGGATGGTAACCGTTCCAGGTCGGAAGGACTATGGCGTCGGGATCGAGGGCGTAGATTTGCTCGGCGCTTAGCGGTACCCCGTAACCCTGACCGTCAAAGGCGTTTTTGGCCCCGGCCACGTTTTCGATGATGTACGATTCTGGGGTGTTGACCCCAAAGGCGCCCCCTACCATGCCCTCGCTCCGAAGGTCCGGGTTTAGCCCCACGTATAGGAGACGGCTTTTGTCGCCATCCTTGATTCCCGCCGTCCTCTCCCGTATAAGCTTTTCCGTGCCGGCCAGATAGTCGGCCAGGGCCAAGGCTTTATCCTTCTGCCCGAAGACGTCCCCGACGACCCCCATTTCATCTTTGATCGTGGCCAGCTCGGCCTTCTTATAAAAACCGGGGGCGTAAATGACCACCAGCGGCAACCCCAAATCCTCGATGGTCCCGATGGTTTGGTCGATCCGGCTTTGGTCGTCCTCACCGACCGTGCAGTCGCCCACCCGCATTATGACCACGTCCGGCTCGGCCTTGGCCAAGGTTTCAAAGTCCAGTATGTCGCCGTCGGGCGAGTTGAAACACGGCTTATCGTTTAACCAGGGGTGCAAATACTTCATCGTGTTCCAGCCCCGGTAAGAATACTTCTCCCCGGAGGCAGTCTCGTAATCGTAATTGTAGTCCCGCTTCATGCTCCAGGAGGCGATGGCCGTCACCTTGTCGATCACTCCCAAATGGGTCATGATCCCCTCGACGAACCCGTCGTCTATGGTGGCCACTTTCTTGGGATCGGCCGGAAAGGTCACCTCTTTTCCACGCATGTCAACGATTGTCCTGTCGTCCGCGGCCCAACAATTCACGGACAGAGCCAAAACGACTATCAAGGCCAACAACGATAAGCGCCGGCGCATATTACGCTCCTTTTTTATCTCCCCAAAAACGCGAAGCCATGGGGGACGGTAATTATCTTCCACAATGGGCCTTATCGGCCCGCGTTCGCCCAAACGGTCGGCCAAACGAAAACCCTGACCCAACCCTCCGGGTCCGGGCCAGTGGTCCCGACTCTCGCCATCCCATCCCGAGCCGGTCTGACCCTAGCGGTCCCGACTCTCGCGGGCGAACCTTCCAAGGCCTTCCGGAGATGCCCGGGAGCTTTGACATAATATCGGGAACTTACCCGGCCCGGAGAAAACAAAAAAAACCGCCCAGTTTCCTATCGAGGAAAATGAGCGGCTTTCGTAACCAAAATTCGAATATGTCAGTTCAACTTTTATCGGTACAGTCCAGAGCCTTCGTGGCTAAGTGATTATACCATAAAAATGCGGAAAACGTACCGTCGTCAAATCGAACAATCGTCCGACCCAACCGAAAAGGTTCCCAGGCCGAAAGGTCCAAACGTCTACCGCCAACTTCGTTTAGGTTCTTCAGGTTGGGCTTATCGGCGAAAGGTTATAGATCGAGCGCGGAATAAGGCTACAAACTCTAATACGGCACGTAATTAAAAGAGACCATGAGTGTGGCGCCAATCGGAAAATCAAAATTAACAACCAACGACATGAATCGTCAAATTACCGAATCGCTTAGTTTCCCTGTAATTTTTCTCTGCCATGGGATTTTCGAAGTCCATGTCAAAAACGACCAGCCAACCTTCCAACGCCTGGCATTTCTCCATGTAGCCTAAAAGCTGTTTTATACTCGCATCTTGACTCTTGTGGCCTTGAATTATATGTTCCAAAGGATAACCGCGGCCGTTATGGAACGGGCATATGATAGCCCTTTGTCTTCCTAAGGCCAATTCTCTCTGTATAAAAGCCGCCTCTTCACAAAATGCCCTTTGTACAAAGGCGAAAAGCACCAAGTGGGTTAAAGATTCGTTGGCAAGGCGGGTTAAACTATCTTGAATGGTCTTAATTATTTCTTTAGATAAGGAAAGATAGTCGGGTAAACTATGTTTGCTTAAAGCCGCGTCGATACTGTCAGTGACACGGCTATCTAACATGTTGGTTTTTAGGTGCATTTCTGAATTATCAGACCAATGGATTTGGAAAGCTTTGACAAGTCCAGTCATATCAGATGATATGATTGACTGGGCGAGAGCAAAAAACAATGTGGACAGGATTTTCGGCGAACCGCCCGCTTCGAAAAAAACCCTTGAGTGCGATGCGCGGCGACGATCATTCTTTTCCCCCGCAGCTACGCGCCGCCCGGTTGCCACAGGTAGGCCGGGCGCGAAGTCGGGCGGGCGGGGCCGCCCTAAGCGGACGCGACAGCGGCTTAACAAATCGGCGGACAAGCCACCGATAGCACTTGTTTTGGATTGCCTGAAATATCGTTTCATATAATGAGGTAAACCGACTATAATGACAATGGTTTTTACGTTTCCAATACCGATAGGAGAATCGCAATGGGCAAGTTAATCGGGTACATCAACGCCATCGAAGCCGCCGAGAAGGGGAACGTCACCGAACGTCAGGTGCAGTCGCTCTGCAAGGCAGGCAAGATTGATGGCGCGGTGAAGTTCGGAACCACATGGGCAATCCCGGAGGACGCGGCCAAGCCCACGTGCACCACCGGCAAAACCGGGACGCCGACCGAAAACCAAATGCCCGCAGGAGGAATAAAACAAAATGTACAACTCGAACGCGAACCGCGCCGAGACCGGCGACGCGATTACGCCGGAGAATTTCAGACCCAATCCGAAGAACCCGATCATCGCGTCTTTCTTCCGCAACATCGGCTTGGCGGATGAGCTTGGCTCCGGCGTCAGGAATTTATATCGCTACGGCAAGCTCTACTCCGGCAAAACACCGGAGTTGATTGACGATGACGTGTTCAGGATCATCTTTCCTCTTGACGATGCGTATTCATTCGACGCGCAAATCGGCAAAGCGCAAAATATAGCGCAAGATAAAGCGCAAATCGGCAAAGCGCAAAATAAAGCGCAATGACGATTGCGCTTTAATTGAAGCAACCGTAATGGACTATCTGCATTCCCATCCAAGAGCAACACAGATTACAATAGCGACGGCAATTAAAAAATCGCGCAGAAGCGTTCAAAACGCAATGGCGGAACTGAGAGATAAGGGCCGGATCGAACGCGAGGGTGCGCGTAAAAACGGGCGGTGGATTGTCAAGCCCGAATGAGTCTCCGGTTGTAGATCAAAAAAGTCACTATTATTGTAGCCTCAAATAGCTTTGCTCGAAAACCTTTGGTTATCAGCCCTTTAAGCTTGTCGCAGGGTTCGTTGTAATGATTGTATATATCTTCTACGACGTCAGAATTCCACAACCCACTTCTGGCTTTTGCGACCAAAGAAACTACAGCTTGGCCAGATTCAATGTTCCATCTCATAGAGCTGAATTTTAAGCGGCGTTGGAGTACTGTTTTATTAGAACTTTCTATTGCTCCGCTTCCAATAAACTAATCTTTTGATAAATAGTAAGCGTAATCGATATTATCTTTATTTTATTCGTTAATGCTTAAATAATCGTGGTCTTCCCAGATTGAAGTGGAGGGCTAACGATGAAATAGTTTTTTTCCCAATCAGGTCAACCACTACGGGAAGCCTTGGTAAGAACGGGATGTTCATCCAGTGGGCAGGATCCAGTGGCGTTAAATCGTTTAGGGTACTTCGTATCCATGGGCTCCCCAAAAATAGAAATGCCTGGGTCGTGTCAATTTCATGGGTAATCATGATGTCAGCGAGCCCGCGAGTCACAAGCTCGCGAGCTTTTCTGGCTTAAGGACGGTCCCTGTAGTCTTTGAAATTCCCCTCATCGTGTTTATTCGGAAAAATCAAAGGTACACTCGCGGATCTCATTTATGGCTATTCAACTCGAGCCGTGGTTGAAACGATTAACGGTCAACGTTTGGAATTCGAGGCTATCGAACCGGACGGGCGAAGACATTGCGCAAAAAAGTCATTCCGCCATTCGGTTCGCTTCAGGCAAGCTCACAATGGAGGCTTTCAGCGTTACGGTTCAATATTTTAGTGATTACTGTTTTATCGATTTCTTGAATTGACAAAACAGGTTTGGGTTTGGAATCATAATCTCCAATGGTTTTTTCAAACCAGGTAACATCGTGCCAGCCGCCGAGTTTGAACCCAGTGTTATGGTAGGTGCCCAATATGGTAAATCCGAAATATACGTGTAGATTCTCACTATTTTCGTTGGGTAACGTGACTCCGCCGTATACGTTACGAACATTTTGAATTCGCAGTATCTCGATCACGGCCCCATAAAGCGCTTTGCCCACACCTAAACGAAAATAGCGCATATCGACATAGACAGACAATTCCGCATTCCATTGATATGCCTCACGCTCCATCTGTTTATGGGCATAAGCATAGCCTATGATTTTTTTATCCAAAGCGCTAACGATGTAAGGATAATCACACGATATTTCTTTGACGCGATTGGTAAATTCAGTCAACGAAGGCGTTTCACATTCAAAGGTGATTGCCGTTTCCTTAACGTAAGGTTCGTATATTTTTAAGATATCCGCGGCGTCATTCTCTCGTGCGAGCCGAATTATTGGCTTTTTCATTTTTTTCTCTTTCTATGCGCATTGACTCATAACGACAACAATTCAATTTGTCACCATGGCGATTATCCATTTGTGTGACAATAATCCCATTATATCACACTTTTCATTGAATCTCAGCCCTATCGTTTACCGGTTGGCCTAAACGATTTTCTTTCAAATCCCGCCCTTCCATCGCTCCCGGCAAGTTTTCCCGTCCAGACATACTTGACAGTTTCTTGTCTTCGCCAAAATCGCGATACGACTCGCGTCTGAATTTTTAAAATAGGCTCACACGTATGGCCGGCCATAGCCCACCAATCGTCCGCAGGACATGTGACCCGGAATCCGAAATCGATTACCGTCCCAATCGACGAGCCAACGGCCGTCACAGTCGGCTTGGCCAGGCGACCTGGCCAGGCGAATGGGCGAGTCTGGGTCTGGCCCCAGTTGGCCCGTAAAGGGGTCTAATACGCGTCCAGACGAACGATTTGCCTCGGGAGGTAGT
>JAIRNQ010000327.1 GCA_031257955.1 Deltaproteobacteria bacterium
CAGCCATATCCGCGTTGGTTTATCCAGGTGACTTATCCGCACTGACTTATCCTGGCTGGCTTATGAACCGGTTGGCGGGGGGGGTTACGGGAATCATTTTTTCCGCGATGTCGATTCACCGCCTAACGCTGGGCCAAAAGTGTACACTTTCACCGGGTAACGGAAAATCCATTGACTTTCGTCCCTATGGGAAAGACGGCAAATCCATTTTGGCCAAAGGCGAGTTTTGTTTATTGGAACAAAGCCCATATAATATCTGTATGAACTCATTTTACGAAAAGGTATATGCCATTGTTGAGCGAATCCCTTATGGGAAAGTCGTATCATACGGCCAAATCTCTCGGATGCTGGGGCGGCCGCGTTCGGCGAGGGAAGTTGGTCGGGCCATGCGGCATTGCCCTGGTCAAGCCCCATGCCACCGGGTCGTTATGGCCGACGGTTCCGTTTCGGGGGGGACGCGGGCCGAAAAACGTAAAGCTATGTTGGAAAGCGAGGGCGTCGGTTTTTTGCCTGACAATCGCGTAGACATGAAAAACTATAGTTGGTACAGATAAATGTATGGTTTTTTGAGGAATGTCGTAGTCTGACGGTTGCCATATGCCTTTTTTTGTCTATAGTCTTAGTTATTTCCCCTCTTGGCTTGTCGCTTGAATAAACGCGAGCTTTACTTTAACGACATGAGGACTGGGCCCGGGGCGAAGTTCCGGTGAGGGAGCGCCCCCCGTCCGTCCGGTGGGCCGCCATGGCCCTTAAACCAAAAGCTTCGCCGAACGGGCACATTTTTTCGCGCCGCTGCTCTGGCCGCTTGGCCTTTCTCCCCTCTTTTCACTTATCTTCCCAGATCATCCCCAATAATTTCTTTATGTCGCCCTTAGGGGCATAGGGAAGTTTTTTGTCAAACCGCCTTAACTATTCCTCCACTATTTTGGCACCGTAATTGCTTTTATGGCTGCGGACGATTGGGCCAGGGCATTTTTTCCGAGTCAGCAACCGACTTGGCCAAAGGCCAAAGGGGTCCGGGGATTGGCGAGAAAAGACAAAGAAATTGGCCAGGAAACTGGATTAGGTGACTGGATTAGGAATTGGCCAGGAAACTGGATTAGGAACTGGATTAGGGAGTGACCAGGAAACTGGATTAGGGGACTGGATTAGGGAAAACCGAATTACCCATTACAGATTGAGGTTTGGGGGCAATGGCAAAATTCACCAAAACGCTGGCCAGGGGAAGGCAAGAATCGGAAAGGGATCCTGAGGCCATACTGGCCAGGGAACTGGGACCCAGGTTCATGGCCTACCGTAAGCGTTTCTGGTCGGCGGAGTTGGGGCTTAGGCCAGAGATCCCGCTACACCTGGACGTAGACGTGGCCACCGTCTGCCAGCTGGGCTGCCCCATGTGCCCGGCCGGTCGGGAGGCCGGCGAGAACCCCTTCCCCGGTTTTGGGCTGTTTCTGGACGAGGAGCTTTATTTGTCTGCGGTGCGGGAGGCGGAAAAGCTGGGCATACCCTCCATCAGGTTAGGCTTAACCGGGGAGCCGTTGTTGGCCCCGGATATGGATCTTTGGGTGCTGGAGGCCTCCAAGAGAGGCTTTCTGGATATCGCCCTCATTACCAACGGGCAGCTTCTGGACGCCTCCCTTAGCGAAAGGCTCATCCAGGCCGGCCTCACCAGGCTCATGGTCTCGGTCGACGCCGTAACCGAAGCCACTTACCAAACGGTTAGGCCAGGCGGTGATTACGCCCGGCTATTGGCTAACCTCGAGGCCTTCCTAGAGGTCCGGGAGAGGCTGGGCTCACGGCTTCCGGTACTGCGGCTAAGTTTCGTGGTCAGGGCCGACAACCAGGCCGAGGCCGCCCCGTTCGCGGAAAAATTTTCCGGCTTGGCCGATTACCTGGCCTTCCAGGATTACCTAAACGTGGTCGGCCGGCCGGACACCGATCTGGGGCTTAAGCCGGCCAAGGCCCTGCCCGAAAACGCCAAGCATCGTTGTCCGGACCCCTTGACCAGGCTGGCCATCCACGCCGACGGGGGGCTCTTCCCCTGCTGTTCGGACTTCGGGCGCTTGGCTCCATTGGGCAACTTGGCCACCCACGGCCTCAAAGAGGTCTGGAACTCCCGCCGAGCCTTGGTTTTGGCCGGTTCCGGGGGACGCCTAAGCGCCCCTTGCCAAGCCTGCCTGAAGGCCTCGGGACATTTGGCCCCAAGCGAAAGGGCCAACGGCGCGGGCGGCGGCGATGGCCCGGGCCAGGGTACGGGCCAGGGCACTGGCCCCAAAGGCTGGGCGGGGCCCAACCCCAGGGCTCTGGCGGAGCTGGACGGCCAAGCTGGGCGACCGAACTGGGTAGCCGAGTTGGAAGGGCAAAGCGAAAGCCTTTGGGGGGAAGACCCTTGGGGGGGAAGCGGTTGGGGGAAAAGCGGTTGCGGGAAAAGCGGTTGCGGGAAAGGCCTTTTGAATTAAACGCGCCGGGGATGCCTTCGGCGAAGCCATAAACGGAGAAGAGACATGCTAATTTTGTGCTTGGGCAGCGAATACTTTCACAATTCGTTCCAAAAGTTGGGGCACTCGGTGTTGGTGGCCCCCCATCAGGAAGGGCTTCCCATCGACACCATTTTTAACGGCCTTCAGGATCGCCCGGATCTAATCGTCTACACCGACCATCTCGGGCAGCACCACTTCCCCGAGGGTTTGTCCAACATCTACGGCATCCCCAAGGTTTATTACGCCGTGGACGCGCCCATTAACTTTTGGTGGCAGAAGCACTTCGCCCGGCTGTTCGATTACACCTTCGTCGACCAGAAGCCTTACGTGACCCAGCTGACCAGTTATGGCTTGGAGGCCAGTTGGCTTCCGGTGGCCGTGAACGTGGCCAGCTACCTACCCGATACCAACGATGGTGGAGTTGACGGGAAAAGCTACGACTTTGGTTTCGTGGGTTCGCTGGACTCTTCCCGGCGGCCCAAACGGACTAGACTCCTCGAGGCCCTCTCCAACCGCTACAGCCTAAAGACGGCCGGGGCCAGGCAAGTGGGCTGGGTCACGCCCGAGGAGTCCGGGCAGATCTACCGTCAATCGAAATTGGCTTTAAATGAATGCCTCTTTCCAGGAGTGACCACCAGAATGCTGGAGGCCATGGCCTCGGGGGCGGTGCTTTTCACCGAAAAGGCCGGCGGGGACTTGGGCGAACTGTTTAAGCCCGGGGAGGACTTCGCCTGGTTCGAGCCCGAGGAACTGTTGGGGGCCGCCGAGTATTGGCTGGGCGACGCCAAGAGGCGCCGCAAGGCGGCCAAGCGGGCTTTGGAAAAGATGGCCGCCGCCCATGACATCGAGCACCGGGCCATGGCCCTTTTCGCCGCCATCAAAAGGATCCACCACGGCAAAGCCCTGGTCGACAGCGAGGCCTGGGACCACGAGGGCCAAGCCATGTATCTGACGGCCCTGCGCTGGCCGCAGGAAGCGGGCCAGGCCAGGATTATGCGGGCCGAGAGACTCTTCGAAAGATCCCGCCAAGCCGGGATCATCACCCCCACCTCGCTTTACATGCTGGGACAAATCAAACGCCACCGCAAAAAACCCGACGAGGCCGAAACACTTTTGACCCAAGCCTACGAGGAAGGCGAGGCCAGGGGCGCCCTGGGCATGGGTTTGCTTAAAACCTTTACCGGCGATCTGGAAGGGGCCAAAGACTGGTTTATCCGCTTTACCGGCAATACCGAACTGGGCCCGGTAGAAAAACACACCCTGCCCTTCGAGCACGTCAAAAGCGTGGCCAGAAGGCTAATGGAGCTGGGGCACGATCTG
>JAIRNQ010000049.1 GCA_031257955.1 Deltaproteobacteria bacterium
CCGGCCGGCCGTCCTTCTGGTGGAGGGTAAGAGTCGCTCGGTCGGCTTTGGCTACCAAAATTGAATTAGTTTGACTATGCCATTGCCAGATTAACTTAGCGATATTATTACGATTATCGACACATTTTTTTGCTAACTTGTAAACCGACACCCTTTAGACCCTACTTTAGTTTGGAAAATTTCATATACTTTTTTTACTTAATAATACTAAAATTTTAATTTTTTAACTCTTAGTTTTTGGCTTTAAGTCAATTACAATCTAACTGGGAAAATTTGCCCTCCATCAGACAGCCTTCCCAGTCATCTATCCGAAGAAACCTGGGCCATGAGGGTCCGGCGATCGATTAAAACAGCGCCAGTTTTTTCCTTAACATTTTTGCCTCCATGGGCTATTGTGATCATCGCGGGATAAGCGAACGCTTCGAGAAGGATCACATTGCAATTCAAATTTCGCAGGGTGCCTATGGAAGGGGAACTTGGCGACTTCCCTGGGCCAGTCAAATTCATCAAGGTCGATGAGACCAGGTTGGAGCCCTTTTGGAACAAGATGGTGCGGGAACACCATTACCTTGGCTACGAGTCCGTGATCGGGAGCAGAGTGAAGTACATCGTAGCTTTGGGAGACAAGGTTATCGGGGCGATATGTTTCTGCTCGGCGGCTTACAAGCTCGGCCTGAGGGACAAGTATATCGGTTGGGATGAGGTCACGAAACTGGCTACGCTTCCGCACCTGGTGAACAACAACCTCTTCCTGATCCTGCCGTGGGTTAAAATCCGCAACCTGGCATCCCACGTCCTCTCCCAGAGCCTCAAGCGGCTGAGACTGGACTGGGAGAAATGGTACGGTGTCGAGCCGTACATGGCAGAGACGTTCGTCGACAGCGAAAAGTACTCTGGAACCTGCTACATCGCCGCCAATTGGATCCGCCGCGGGCAGACCAAAGGTTTCGGCCGCCAAGGCAATAGTTTCATCTACCACGGGCACCCAAAGGCTCTTTACGTGAGAATTATGAATCGCCGCTTCGCCAGCACCTTCAAACCTGACATAGGGCGCCTCCCAAAAGGCGACAAGGAGGAGTTTCTGGCCATGATCCACGGCGTTCCGCACCATTATAAGGGTATTTTGGATGACATTGGCGTTACGGATGTCACTCCCGACAAGGTTGTGGAGTGGCTTCCCATACACCTGGAGCCGTATCTGCCCTTCCTGAATCGCAAGGAGCTCAGGGCGCATCTTGTGAGCGTAGTGAAGGGGCTGCTGGGCAGCCTGCCGCGAAAGCAGGTTCGATAAACCTGGCTACAGTCACATGCGCCAGAGTGAACGCGATATCGGCGATTGGACCCAAAAAAGCATTATAATATTTTGACCTGTTCCAGCGCTGGATCTGGCGGCTTAACCTCATCCAATTGCACAGGTGGAAATTTTTTAGATCGTTCTAGCGATAACTTCTTTTCTTAAAGGACTCGCTTTTGCCCAGCCATTCCATGCAAACCCTTTCCCCGGCTCGGGAGCCCGGCGTTCTGGTGGAGGTTAAGAACCTCACGGTCGGCTTTGGCCGGGGCGAATTCCTGGCCGTCAAGGGAATAGACTTTAAACTTAAGGCCGGCGAGGTAGTGGGCTTGGTCGGGGAGAGTGGCTCAGGCAAATCCCTTACCGCTTTGAGCCTCATGGGACTTTTGCCTCACGGGGCCAGAATCGAAAGCGGCAAGATCTTTTTTCGGGGCCGGGACTTGGCCGGCCTCTCGGAAAAGGAACGCCGGGAGATGTGCGGGCACCTCATGGGCATGGTCTTTCAGGAGCCACTGACCGCCCTAAATCCGGTCTTTACCATCGGAGAGCAAGTCTCTGAGATCTTTCGGATACGAAGGGGCATGCGCAAAGCCCAGGCCAACAAAGCCGCCCTGAGTCTTTTGGGCCAGGTGGGTCTACCTAACCCGGCCGAGGCAGCCAAGAGCTATCCGCACCGTTTTTCTGGGGGCATGCGTCAGAGGGTTGTCATCGCCATGGCCTTGGCCCTGGACCCAGAGCTGGTAATCGCCGACGAGCCCACCACGGCCCTGGACCCGACCATAGCCGCCCAGATCGTCTGGCTCCTAAGGGACATGGCAGAAAGGCGCAAGGCCGGGGTGCTTTTCATAACCCACAACCTCAGAATCCTGGCCGGCTTGGCCCAGAGGGTTTTAGTCATGTACGCCGGCATTTTGGTCGAACAGACCCAAGGGGATTTTTCCGACCCGCTACACCCTTACACCAGGGGACTTCTCAAGGCCTTGCCTCCCAATCCCTCCGAGGCCCAAACGGCAAGACTTACGCCCATCCCCGGCCAGCCGCCGTCGCCTTCCGAGCGCTTCCCGGGCTGCCCCTTCGAGCCCCGTTGCCCCGAGCGGATGGACATCTGCCGAAAGTTACTACCCAAGTCCGTCCAGGTCCAGCCGGGCCGCTCGGTTCGTTGCCATAAGTACGAGTGAACAGAAAGCCCAACAATGGTAGCCATGGCCTTGGCGCCGGTCCTGGCTCCCCGGCCCGCCTCACCCTGGGCCAGAAGGTGGGCCCAGAAGCTGGGGCCAGAAGAACGGTCGCGAGATAAGCCCAGAGTTTAGCCAAACACACTTTTGCCCCTGGACCATTTTGTCACTGATTGGTTTGTTTGAATCAGGTATTACAATCGGTCCGTTAATCATTTTACCGGCCAAAACCCGTCCACATAATTGGCTCGCCAATTGGCCTCATGATTTAGCCTCATTTCAGGCTAGCCTTATAGCCTCTTAACAATACTTTTATTTTACCGGCCATAACTTGGCCAGTGAATTCGTCACACTTGTAGGATCATTTGATGCTCGCCTTAAAGTCCGTCCGAAAAACCTTTTTTCCCAGTCAAAGCCTAGCCAGCGAATTCGCCGCCCTGTGGCGAAAAAAACGCGACCGGACCGGGGGCGTCCAGGCGGTTAAGGGACTGGATCTGGAGGTCCGAGCCGGGGAAATACTGGGCTTGGTAGGGGAAAGCGGGTCAGGCAAGTCAACCTTGGGCCGGCTCATGTGCGGACTCTATGAGCCCGACGAGGGGCAGGTACTCTTTGAAGGACGAGACTTAAGCCTCTTTAACAAAAAAGAAATGAAGGAATTTAGGGCCAAGGTCCAGTTCATGTTCCAGGACCCGGCCTCATCTTTAAACCCCAGGTTCACCGCCAAGGCCTCACTGGCCGAGGGTCTGACCATCCACAAGTTGGGAAACCGGTCCGAAAAAACGGCCAAGGTTAAGTCGCTGTTGGAGGAAGTTGGCTTGAGCATGGAACTGGCCGACCGCTACCCCCACCAGTTCTCTGGGGGCCAACGCCAAAGGCTTTGCCTGGCCCGGGCCCTCTCGCTGGATCCGTCCATGCTTATCGCCGACGAGCCGGCCTCGGCCTTGGACGTCTCCATCCAAGCCCAGATTATTAACCTCCTCTTGTCGCTTAAAGAAAAGCGCGGCCTGACCATGGTCCTCATAAGCCACGATCTGGCCTTGGTTTGCCTCATGGCCGACCGCCTGGCCGTTATGTACGGCGGGCTCCTGATGGAGGTCTTCCCTCGGGAACTATTAGGCCAAGTCGATCACCACCCTTACGTCAAAGCTCTCTGGGCTTCCATAGATTCGACCTCAAAAAGCGAACTCATTCTTGAAGGTGAACCGCCGGATCCCCAAAACCCCCCACCCGGTTGCCCTTTCCACCCCCGTTGCCCCGAAGCCTTGGAGATTTGCCATGAACAAGTGGCCGAATCCAAGGACATGGGTTCCGACCGTTTTTGCGCCTGCCACAATCGAAGCTGAAATACCCCCAATATAAAAAGGCCCCCGTTTTCGCCCCCGGCCAGTGGCGAGAGCGAACGAGGACCAAGTGTTACCAGAACAACCCAGCGAAAGGGGTTTGTCCCGGGCGGTAGGCCGGAGGGATTACGGCCCGCGGCTAAAGCTGGCTTTTGGCCGGAATGTTGGTTGACTCGTCAGAGTTAATCGTGGCCGTCATCTGCCTAAAGACGGGCGGATCTATCCGGGCCCCGTTTATATAAATGCCGTAATGGAGATGGGCCCCGGTCACCCGGCCGGTCTTACCCACCAGGCCCAAAATATCGCCCTTTTTTATCTCTTGGCCATCGATGGCTTCGATTTTCGATAGGTGAAAGTACATGCTAATGAGGCCCTGGCCGTGGTCGATGTAAACGGAGTTGCCGGCAAAGAAATGGTTCCCGGTCAGGATTACGATCCCATCGGCCGGGGCTTTTACCGGCGTGCCCTCGGAGACCAGATAGTCGGCCCCGGCGTGGGGCCTAGTGTTCAGGACGCCGTTTAGCCTAGACTGCCTCCCGAAGGAGCTGTTGATGCGGCCGTTTACCGGCTCTATGAACTCGCCGGTCCAAAGCTTTTCCGGGCTTTGGGTAGCCAGAGCCTTGGTGGTGGCAATCCTTTCGATGCGGGTCCTTTCGAGATCGGCCGGCGAGAGATCGACTTGACTCTGGGGCACTTTGATGTCCCTGACCCCGTAGGACTTATCCTTAACCGTGACCGTGACAGTCGTTCGCTGTTCCGGGCCCGGGCCCCAGGTGACGGTCAAGGGATGGTCGCCGACCTTGATCATGACGTCGGCCCCAAAGAATCCAAGGAGATCGCCCCGGTGGGGGAAGAAAAATATGGGCTTCCCGTCGAAGGTGGCCTGGATCGGGCTATCCGGCTTAAGGCCGGTAACCACCACCCGCCCGGGCGCCCCACGGTCCATGGGGTTGGGCAGGACGGTCACCGCCGGTGGGCCTTCGGGCTCGGGAACCGGGGCAAAATCGGCGGCGCAGCCAAGGGAAGCGATGAAAAAGGAAGCCAGGAGAATCGACAGGAAAAGGGAGCCGAACGGTTTTTTTGCCATGCTTGCCATACCCAATGGGGCCTATAGCGGCCGGAAGCGTTGGTTGGCCGTAGCCAAAAGGGAACCCCGCGGAACGGGGCTCGGGGGGGTTGGCGGGTTTTCGCCTATGGGCTTGTTTCAACTATCAGGCCCAGCGCCTTATATCGGCCAATTATGGGACAAACATAATGGCACAAGATACTCGGGCCAAGCCTTTGGTCGGGCCTGGCATCGGGACTGGTATCCGCGGCCAGGGCGCGTCCGGCACCGGCGTTCATTCGCGCGATTGGGCGGGAGATTCTTTCAGGAAAAGCTCGTGGTACTCAGCGCCGCTTAGGTGGCGCTTCAGGGTAGTGGACACCAGCTTGAAGAAATCGGCCAGCTCCGTGTCGCTGAGCCTGGGCAGCAAGATCTCCAGCAGATCGTCATCGGAAAGTTTTTGTAGGTAAACGGTTAGGGTGGCTAAATCGGTCTCCCGATCAAATCCCTCGGCCAGGGGCCCGGTCCAGGTCTCTACGAAATCGTGCTTATGTTGTCTGTTCATCGGTGGGCGGCCTGGCCTTTCACTTGGTCCACCAGCCGCTTTTCTTAGAGCTCGGGGCGGCGGGTTTTTTGGCCGGTGCCTTGGGGGCGGGCGGGGCGAGCATTTGCTCCAACTTCTGCTTGAGCTGGCGGTACTTTTTTTCGCCCTGCTCCACGTAAAGCCAATTGGGGCCGGAAACTACCTCGGTGGGAAATTTTTCCCTGATGCCGGTTAGCCCAAAGGTGTCGTCCAAAAGCACCATTTCCATGACCACCTCGCTGACCTTAAGCGTGGCCCAGAAATTACGATACTCGGCCACTTTGGCCGTGCTCCCGGTGCCTATGATATTTTTTTTGGTTTCCAGATATATGCCCTCAGGCAAGGCGGCCGGCTTGGCCGCGCCCTCGTTTAGTATCTCGTCGGCCATACGCAATCTCCTAGCCAGCCATAAAGCCCAAAGCCGTTACGGCGTCAACTGTTCAAGGCCACGACGATAAACAGCGGTAGCCCCAAAATCTTATTATATTATAATTTTCTTAGAGCGCATTGTAAAGAAAACTACCATCTTTTCGTTCGGCCAGGCCCCAGAGATGGCCCCAACTATGGACTATCCCGGTACCTTCCCTGATAGATCCCAGATATTGGGCAACGGCCGGCCAATAAAAATCTTGCTTTTTTTGGCCCTTCGCGAGTATCCGTTTATGGCCCAACCATATAGAAACGTTCGAGTAAAAATCCATTTTGCCATAACTCGTATTGTCTGGTTTAGAATTCCCCGATGGCCAGTAACCCCCAACCTTCCGCCCCGTCATCTCGACAACTCCCTGGCTACATAACCAGACAGTTGCCAAACGGAGATATTTATGTCATATTACATTTTAGGATTCGTTAAGAGTTCCACACTTGCGATGAGTTACCGCTGGCCCAACTAAATCGTTACTGACGGAGTTTCTTTAAGAAACTTACAATGGATCGGGGCTGAGTAATGGATGATATGACAAAATGGATGAATTCTCCCTGGATAATCAGACATTCTCTTGTACCATGTACTAAAACCCCCGCCACGGGCTCAAGGCCAATACCATGAAAGAACTTCCCTTCGGAATGACGACAATTTCGGAAATCATCGCCAATGATTGTATCTACGCCGATAAAAACCGGTATCTTCGTGATTTGTTACAATTGCCGAGACCATTTTTCTTATCCCGACCCCGCCGCTTCGGCAAGACGCTTTTGGTAGACACCCTTGAGGCCATCTTGCGCGGCCAACGAGATATTTTTAAAGGGCTCTGGATAGACGGCTCGGATTATGATTGGACGCCTAACCCGGTCATCGAGCCTTAATGGGGTAACGACGGAAAGCCTGGAGACGGTTAAAAACGATTTGCTAGACGATCTCCACTCAAAGGCTAAGTCAGAAAAATTGGTAGTGCGCGGCTCTACGCCATCCAGTCTTTTTAAAAGTCTCATCGAAGAACTTCAGGCCAAGTACGGGAGAAATGTCGCCATCCTGATAGACGAGTACGACAAGCCGATCCTGGACAATATTGACAAGCCCGGCCTGGCCGAGGCTATCCGAAAGACCTTGAGAAACTTTTACGGGGTCCTCAAGGCCGTGGATGGCCGGGGTTTTACTTTCATCACCGGAGTGACCAAGTTTACCCATACCTCCATTTTTTCCGAACTCAACGATCTAAACGATCTGACGCTTGATGAAAAGTATTCGGATATTTGCGGCTTTACCGTTAACGGGTTGGATACCTTGTTTCCGGAATACATGGAATTAGCCCTGGCAAAATTCCAATCCAAAGGCGTTCTGCCAGACGACGCCAAAATGTCCGAGCTCCGAGAGTTAATCCTGGACTGGTATGACGGCTACTCCTGGGACGGTGAGACTCGCGTCTTAAATCCCTGGTCCATC
>JAIRNQ010000187.1 GCA_031257955.1 Deltaproteobacteria bacterium
ACCAACTGGAGAGCCGAATGCGGGAGAATCGCACGTTCGGTTCGGATGGAGGGGAGGAGCAATCCTTCCCTACCCATATATTTACATTAGTAGGAAGGCTATGTTAAAAACTTGACTTAATGTCAAACGAGAAATAATGCCGCCTTAAAATTCTTGTCTCGATGTCAAATATCAGTTTTTTCTCCAATATAATTATCTCGAAGGACATAACAAAGTAAAGTTATTGTCAAATCGTAATACCGTCCCAAAGTCAAATCCGGCACCGCCAGCGGTACCGGGCCATGGGCTTTGGGGCCCAAAACATGATCCAGGCTGATCGAGTTCGCCCGAAGGCCGGGGACGATTCTTAAGGAATCGACCCCGGCCTTTGTAGTTTTTGTCAATCCGTTTTTGGTGCCCAAAGCGCCGTGCGGGAAAGGAACAGTAAGTGAGCCATACCCTCGGGATCGCCAAATTCGTGGCCAACCTCCGTTATCGGGACATCCCCGAAACGGTCCTGGAGCGAGCCAAAATAATAACCCTTCATACCATCGCCGCTTCGGTGGCCAGCTCTAACGTCAAGACCTCCCGTTCAGCGGCCAATTTGGCCACTTCCGAGGGCGGGAAAGCCGAGGCTCTTTTGTGGTGCGGCGATCTTCGGGTCCCGGTATCGGACGCGGTTTTTGCCAACGGGGCGGCCAGCGACGTTTTGGATTGGGAAGACTGCACCTGGACCGGCCATGCCTCGGCCGGGGCCATCCCGGCCGCCCTGGCCTTCGCCGAGCGTCTGGGCTTAAGCGGTCAGCGATATTTAGCCGCCGTGGTGGCCGCCTACGAGGGGTACCAGCGGATAGCCATGGCCCTGCAGCCGGACGTGGACGCCTTACTTAAGGATAACCGCCCTTGGGGCTTGGTCAGTTGGCAGATTTTCGCCTCGGCCATAGCCGCTGGGCACGTTTTGGGTTTTGGCCCCGAGAAAATGGCCGCCTGCCTTTCCGCCGCCGCTTACGCCACGCCCAATTTCCGGACCGAGGAAGGCGACGGCGATTTATACCATTTGGCCCACGGCCTTTGCGCCCGCCTGGGAACCGACAGCGCTTCCCTTACCGACAGCGGCTTTGAGTATTTCTATAACGGCCTTGACGATCCCAGGTACTGGAGGCAGGTCTCCAACAAAGTCGACTGGGACTGGTTTACCAAGGATCTGGGCCAGAGGTGGCTAATCGAGGAAACCCTCCTAAAGCGCTGGCCGGCCAACGTCTGGGCTCAAGCCCCCCTGGACGCCCTCGATTTTCTGGTCAGGGACAACGATCTAAGCGGCCGGGACGTGACCGCGATTACGGTTACGCCACAAGTTGAGATTATTTCCGCCGATCCCAAGGCCCCGCTCACCTTAATGGAGGCCGAGTACAGCTTCCGCTACCTCGCCGCCGTTTACCTTGCCGGCCATGAACCTTCCGATGCCTGGTTTACCGAGGACAAGATCGCCGACGATACTATCCGACGGCGCTCCGAAATCGTTACCTTCCTTGGCCCCAAGGTTAGCGCCCTTAAGATGTTCGAGATCTTTTGGCAAGAAACCTTTCCCGAGGTGACCCTCACCCTCCAAACCAGCCAAGGGGCCTCCTTTACCCACAGCCTAAGGCATCCCAAGGGCCACCCCCGGAACCCCTACAGTCTGGCCGAGGAGAAAGACCACGCCTTTAGGCTTATCGCCCCCTTCAAGGGTCCTGACAGAACCCAGTCCTTCATCGAAGCCGTGGCCCACCTCGAGGACTTCGACGACTTGAGGACCATTACCCAAAAGCTGTTGCCATGAGAGCCCAAATCCAACAATTATTCGCCAACCCCATTATCTTTGCCGCCGCGAGCGAGCTCGCCCAAATACCGTTGCCATGAGAGCCATAATCGACGCCCAACTCGAAGCCCCTTACGACAACGGGCCGGACCAAGGGTTGGCCAAAACCCTGGACGTTGACGCTCCGGCCAAGGAATGCGTTGAGAGCCCCAGGTTTTCCTGCGCCCTGGGCGGGGCCATCGTTACCCTGACCACTCTCCCAGAGGTCATTCCCATAGTCCACGCCGCCATGGGCTGCGCCGGGAACCTAATTGGCTCCATATCCTTCGGCGGGGGTTATCTGGGCGACGGCTACTGCGGGGGAGGGCACATACCTACCAGCGCCATCACCGAGACCGAAATAGTCTTCGGGGGCCAAAAGCGCTTAGAGGACGAGATCAAAAACGCCCTAACCCTGATTGACGGCAAACTATACGTGGTTTTGACGGCCTGCATGACCGAGATCATCGGGGATGACGCCCTGGCTTGCGTCAAGGAATTTCGGGAGGCGGGAAGTCCAGTCATATCGGTCAGCACGCCCAGTTTCGCCGGCCATTCCTACGCCGGTCACTGGTTGGCGTTGGACGGGATCTTTAACGGCCACATCTCGCAGATCCCACAAAAAAACCCCAAGCTGGTTAACCTCTTCGGCTTAGTCCCCGGTTATGATCCTTTCTTTAGGGGCGATCTGGACGAGATTGCCCGCTTGGCCCGTGGTTTGGGCCTTTCGGTTAACACCTTCTTCACCCCGGACCAAAGTTTTTCCAATCTGGAGTCGGCCCCGGGGGCGGCCTTGAACGTTCTTTTCTCCCCGGCCTGGGGCCTCGACTTTGCCGGGCGCTTCGAGAAAACCCACGGAACGCCTTACTGGGTAACGGATCTGCCCATTGGGGCCGCCGCCACGGATAGGTTTTTGCGGGAGCTGGGAAAACGCCTAAATATACGCCCGCCCAAAGTCGAAAAACTCATCGCCTCCGAAAACGCCGTCTATTACGGCTACTTCCTCCGGACGGTCGATGTCTTCTCCGAGTCCGACTACAAATTTTACGCCGCGACCGTCACCGACAGCGCCTACGCCGTACCCTTGGCCTATTTTCTCGCCGAGGAGTTGGGCTGGATCGTGACCGACTCCCTCATTACCGAGGCCCTGCCAGACGATCGAAAGCTCTCCGTCCATAAGGCCCACGCCCTCACCGGTCTCGGCGGGCGCCTAGTTTTTGAGACCGATTCGACGGCCATCGCCAAGTTAATCGCCGGATACCAATCAAACCGAGGCCATGGCCCGCAACCCACCGGGGACCCTCGTTCCAGCCAGGGCCGTCCAGCCCCAGATCCCCTCTTCGAGGATCGAGTTCCGTTTTTTGTCCTCGGCAGCACCCTTGAAAAAACTCCGGCCCTGGCTGCCAAGGCCAAACACCTCAGCCTCAGCTACCCCCTCTACGACCGCCTGGTGGTAAACGCCGGCTACGCCGGTTACCGGGGCGGCCTCAGGCTCCTTGAGGATCTGGTGACTTCCCTGGTCTCCCCCAAGGCTTAAGGCCTTATGGGAAACCACATAATTCGCCGACTCCGCCGGCCACAAGGATAACCCATAACCCAGAAGCCATAAGCCCTATGGATTTTGACAAACGCGTAAATCTGGCCGGACGTTCCGGCCACAAGGTGAAGGCAGTGGATAACACCGATTACTACGAACAAACGGCTCCTCCCGTAAGGGACCATAGGCTTAACGCCGGCGACAGCTTCGCCGCCAGTCGCTGCGGCGCCCTATTGGCCGGTGCCCGGGAAGGACTTTTGCCCAGAACCTGCCGAGATTTTTGGCAGGGAAACGCTTGCCAGATGTCGCTGTCGCTTTTGATGGCCGCGACCGTAGAAAACGCCGCCATAGTCCTCCACGGCCCAGTGGGTTGCGGCTCGACGCTTCACAACTTGGGCCCGGCGGTCCGCAAGGGCAAAGCCGCTCGGGGATTGGCCCCGACCCCGGCCAATTGGCTCTCCACCAATCTTTTGGAAAGCGACATTATCGGCGGCGGGGAAAGAAAACTGACCGAGGCCATCCTCCATGCCGATCGAACCTTTAACCCCGAGATCATCTTCGTCGTCTCCACCTGCGCTCCTAGCGTCATCGGCGACGACACCGACGAAATCGTCCAGCGGGTCAACGCCCAAACCAAAGCCAGCGTGGTTCTCCTCGATTGCCCGGGTTTCAAAAGCCGGGTGGTGGCCAGCGCCTACGACGCCTTTTACCACGGCCTGATCCGCTTCCTCCCCCTGGATCCGCCCCCCGCCGACGATCGGCGGGCCGAGGGCCCCCAGGCCAATAAAATCATCCAAGCCGCCAAAGGGCCCAAAGTAAGCAAAGTAACCAAAGGTTCTCGTAAGTCGGTTAGACCTTCTGCCCTAAATAACGCCAACAATGACGTCCCCAATAATGACGCCACCAATAACGAAGCCCCCAATAATGAATCCGATGATAAGGCCCGAACCATCAACGTTTTTAACGCCACCAGCATCGGCCCAGCCGATGAGGTTGAAACGGAGCGGCTTTTGGCGGCCATGGGTTTTAAAACCAGGGTCTACGCCGAGTATTCCAACGCGGAAAAGTTTCGCTACCTGACCCAAGCCGTCCTAAACGTTAGCCTTTGCGACGTTCACGACGATTACATGTTCTGTTACCTAAAAGCCAAGCGGGGTATGCCATATGTCATGGGCGGTATGCCCATGGGCTTGGGTGGAACCAGGAGGTGGCTGGGCCTTATCGGTGAAGCCCTGGGCCTGGCCAAGGAAGCCGCCAATCTGGCCGACGCCGAGGAAGAACGTTTGCGCCCGTTCCTTTCGCCCATCCTGCCCGCCCTTAAAGGCAAACGCGTCCTGGCCATCGGCGGGGTGTCCCGGGTCATGGCCGTTTCCGTGACCCTGAAAGAGTTGGGCCTTACCCCGGTTGGCTTTCACGCCTACCATTACGACGATTCGGCCACCCCGTTTCTGGAGGTGACCGAGCGGGAACTGCCGGATCTGCCCGCGGTCGTTAGCTCGCAGGACTATGAGCTCTTCGGGGCGGTAAAAAAATACGGGCCCGATTTGGTCATTTCCCACGCCGGCACCCAAGGATTGATGGCCAAGATGGGAGTCCCGGCCATGCAACTCTTTGACGTCGACCGGCCCCACTTTGGTTACCGGGGCCTATACGCCTTTGCCAAGCGGATGGCCTTCGCCTTCGAGAACACTTCCTACCAAAAACGCTTGGCTTCCAAGGTCAGGTTTCCCTACAAAGGTGACTGGTTTAAAGGCGATCCTTACGGTCACATAAAAACAACGTAATAGTTTTGTCAAACGACTAACCGCGGCCCCACTGCGCCGCGGCCAATAGTCTACAGACGTATCAAGCTATCGCAAGTTTTCGCAATCTATCGCGAACCATCGCGAGCGATCACGATCTATCCCAAGTATTCCCGACTTTCCAATCCTTTCCCAAAAGAGGCTGAACCATGAAACAGCGACAAAAAACCACCCGTCTGGCAAGCCTTCTGGCCGCCTTGGCCCTCTTTATCCTGGCCCCGTTGGCTTTGGTGGCCTGCGGCTCGGACGAGCCCGCGCCAGCCCCGGCACCCACTCCGGCGCCTACCCCAGCTCCCGCGCCAGATCCGACCCCAGCCCCCTCCGAAGGGACGGCGCCATCGTCCGAATCGTCGACCCCGGCCGCCGGCCAGCCGTCCCCGGTGGGCGGTTCTGACACGACCTCCGAGGTCAAGACCATCAAAATCGGCTTCTGTCAAGATTTCTACCCGACCGTTTTCATAAGCGAGGACGGGCAGCCCGATGGCTACGACATTAGCGTTTTTAAGGCCATCGATGAGCTTTTGCCCCAATACGAATTTGAGTTCGAAGGGGTCTCCCAAGAATCCGTCCTCATCGGCCTGGATACGGGAGTTTACGAGGTCGGGCTCTCGGGCTTTTTTAAAAATACCGAGCGGGTGGAAAAATACCTCTATCCCGAACAGAACCTGGGAGGCAACCACCTTTCCCTGGTGACCAGAAAAGACACGACGGGCGTGAAGACCTTCGCCGATCTGGCCGCGCGGGGCCTGAAACTGGCCCCCCTGGCGCCCTCGACCGGAACCTACACCATCGCCAAGCAATACAACGAACAACACCCCGACGCCCAGGTCGACTTTGAGGCCAACGAACAGGTCGACAGCGCCGCCAAATACCAGTGGCTGGTGGAAGGCCGATATGACGCCGTCTTTGACATTACCGATTTTGTGGGCTGGACCACCGACGCCCTGAAAATCACCGACCAAGTGACGATAAACGAACCCTTTTCGGAGATCCCCACCTGGCCGCTATTCCGCAAAGACCAAACTGAGCTGGCCAAAGCCTATGACGGGGCCATCGCGAAACTCAGGGCCGACGGTGTCATAGCGGAGCTTTCGAAAAAGTATTTCGATTGACCT
>JAIRNQ010000257.1 GCA_031257955.1 Deltaproteobacteria bacterium
CACGCTCGAACGCTCAATCCTTGCCCTCCAATCGCTACCCGCCACGCTCGAACGCTCAATCCTTGCCCTCCACCGCTACCCACCACGCTCGAGGGCTCAATCGGGCCCCACAACCGATTCTCCCTAATTGGTAACCAAATTAGTCCCTCGCCGGACCTCTACCGATATTTTTGCGCCATAATCATCCCTATATTTAAATACCCTAACAAAACAACATATTGGTATTTTTTTGAAAAAAGATTTTTTCGATTATCCTCGGTCAAACCCAAACCAAAATAATCCAAAAATTTTTATCAAATAATATCCCATATTTAAGTATAAATTGACAAATTATTTACCTCCCGCCCCAAATTTTCACTGGCTCGCCCCAGACTAATTTTTACCAAAACCATCATTTTTGTTATTTTTTTGGAGTCAATTGAAACACAATCGGGTTAAAGCTGGCCCTCCCGTCAATACCTCCCGGGGAACGAGGTAGCTCACCCCGGTCTGGCCGGCCCCTGTCACTTTCCAGCTTTCTTGGGACTTATGGCAATATTTACGCCCCATTATATTCAGGTCTCTTCGAATGCCGGCCCCTTGGCCTGGAACTACCTATCCGCCTGGCCGAGGAATTCTGGCTCAAAAAACGAAAAAATGGGCCTTGGCATACTAATCGCAATAGCGACCCTGATCAGTTTTAAAAAGTTACCTTGTAACTTAAACCGACTGGAGGTCAAGAATGCTAAGTTTGACAATTCCAAAATTGGTTCGGAGGTCCCTATTTCTTTTGGGGCTTCTGCTACTGACCCCGGGGCTTTGCTGGGCCCAGGAAGGCGGCGGGTATGAGCAAGCCAACGCCAATATCATGTGGACTTTGCTTGGCGGCGTTCTGGTTATGTTCATGCAGCCCGGCTTTGCCATGGTTGAGTGCGGTCTAGCCCGGGCTAAGAACGCCGCCAATATCCTGATGAAGAACTACGCCGATTTCATGATCGGCAGCTTGGTCTTCCTTGTCTTTGGCTTTGGGATCATGTTCGGGAGCTCCAAGGGCGGGATTTTTGGGACCTCGCATTTTGGGTTGTCCGGCATTGACGGCAGCACTCCCACCGGTCAGTGGGGCCTGACCTTCTGGTTTTTCCAGAGCGTCTTTTGCGGAACCGCGGCCACAATCGTCTCCGGGGCCATCGCCGGTCGTACCAAGTTCGCCGCTTACCTAATCAGCAGCGTCCTGATCTCGGCCGTTATCTATCCCTTTAGCGGCCACTGGGTATGGAACTCCCTTTACGCCGATGGCGGCTGGATCGGCAATCTAGGCTTCATCGATTTCGCCGGCTCAACCGTCGTCCACTCGGTGGGCGGTTTCGTGGCCATGGCGGGGGCCATCGTCATCGGACCCAGGCTGGGCAAATACACTACCGATGGGGTGACCAGGGCCATTCCCGGCCACAACCTCTCCCTGACTGCCCTGGGCGTATTTATCCTTTGGTTTGCCTGGTTTGGATTTAATTGCGGATCCACCAACGTTCCAGACGGAACCATCGGTTTTATAGCCGTCAACACCAACTTGGCCGCCTGCGCCGGTTTCCTGGGGGCCATGCTCACCAGCTGGGTTCAGTCCGGAAAACCTGACCCCTCCATGAGCTTTAACGGCGTTCTGGCCGGCTTGGTCGGCATTACCGCCGGCTGCTATGACGTCACCCCCTTCGGGGCGGTCATCATTGGCTTCGTCTCCGGAATACTGGTCGTTTTCTCGGTCGTCTTCATCGATCAGAAACTTAAAATCGACGATCCGGTCGGTGCCGTTTCCGTCCATGGCGTTTGCGGCATCTTCGGTACCGTGGCCGTGGGCCTTTTCGCCTCCCCCCTCTACGGAACCGACGCCGCTGGCCTTTTCTATGGTGGCGGCGTTAAGTTGCTGGGAGTCCAGATCCTCGGCGCCGCGGCCGTTGACCTTTGGGCTTTCCTGATGGGCCTTATCGTCTTCTCAATAATCAAGGCCACCATCGGCGTCCGGGCCGACCCCAAAGACGAGCTCAAGGGTCTGGATCTGGCCGAGCATAACACCGAAGCTTACAGCGGCTTCCAATTCTTCTCCAATAGCTGAGAGAAAGGGGGCATGACAAAATGAAACTTATAATCGCTTACATTCGGCCGGAACTCCTCCAGGAGGTCAAGACCAAGCTGTATGCCGCCGAGCTATTCTCCCTCTCGGTCACCAACGTCCTTGGCGCCGGTAGGCAGAAAGGCTACACGGAAGTCTACCGCGGGGTCCAAACCGAAGTTAACCTTCTCAAGAAAGTTCGCGTTGAACTTGGGGTTCCCGAAGACAAAGTCGAAGTGGCCATAGAGGCCATCTCCCAGGGGGCTAAGACTGGTCAGACGGGCGACGGGGTGATATTCGTCCTGGATGTCGTCTCTAGCCAGCGGATCAGGACGGGAGAGTCGATGTAGTCTTCGGGAAATATATCCCGCCACTGGCCTTAAATCCCAAAACTTTAAGGCCAACCGGGAAACGCCAAAGGGGCGCGCCGCCCAAATCAGCGGCCGCCCCTTAGCTTTGGCCAAAATACCCGTACCCAAAAGTCCGCCCTGAAGCCAAAGAATCAGGCCCTAATCTCTTCCCGCCCGGGACCATACGGACCCAAAAAATCCCTTGACAGTCATGGACAAAAATGTTAAAAACAAATTTCGTGCCGTCCGTACCCAAGTGGGGTCGGCCGAGTTGCCGAAGTGGTGGAATTGGTAGACACGCTAGGTTCAGGGTCTAGTGGGGGTTCCCCCGTGGGAGTTCGAGTCTCCCCTTCGGCACCATTCACAATACTAGAAAAGCTAAACGATCGCAAATACTTAGCTTTTTTAGTGTCGATGATTTCTTGAAAATGCTGCTTAACGAAAATTTCGGATCATGCACCGAAACTTCGCCATCCGAGTCAGCATCCATGAAATCGCTTTCAAAAAATTCCCACCAAAAAACCAAAAAACCCAAAACGCGGATTCCTTCCTACATTTTCAAGCGTGGGGATTTCTATTATTTTAGGTTTACATTACCTAAAAAGTACTGGAATACTCTATGTAGAGAAATATATCTGAGTCTCAGAACTCCGTATAGAAAAAAAGCTATTTCACTAGC
>JAIRNQ010000351.1 GCA_031257955.1 Deltaproteobacteria bacterium
GAAGACGGTGGAACGGCTGGAGGCGGAGCGCCAGAAGCTTTTGAGCGATGGGATGGACGAGGCCAAAAATCAGATGGCCTTCAGAAGATACGTTGACAAATACGCTCAGGAGTACGAGACCGTGAAAAAAGTGGCCGTGGTCATAGTAGGCAAAACGGACGTGGCCGTTGAGATTTACTGACGCACTCGGTCGTCGGCGGGAAGACCCTGAACGAAAACTGAAGGCCTCCCGGTTGTGTGGTAAGCTTTAGGCGGCCGATAGGCCCCGCCCGGTTCCCGGCCTTGACCTCCGGGACCCGGAGGGTCAGCTGGCCCAGAGGGCCAGAGGGGCCAGAGCCAGAGGGACAAAAGCTTGGGAGGTCAGGGCCTGAGCGCCCAAAGCCCGCGGGGGTTTGGGGTCGGGGAGTTCTTTCGCGATATAAGGTGGGAAGTCATGGGCCTTAACGATACGCCCTCGGCCAACAGGGTACACATAGGTTTTTTCGGACGCCGCAACGCCGGCAAGTCCAGTTTGGTCAACGCCGTGACCGGCCAGGATCTGGCCGTGGTCTCGGAAGTGTTGGGAACGACCACCGACCCGGTCTATAAGTCCATGGAACTCCTGCCGCTGGGACCGGTCATGATCATCGACACCCCCGGCCTGGACGACGTGGGCAGCTTGGGCGAAAAGCGGGTCCGCAAGGCCAAACAAGTTTTGAACAAAACCGACGTGGCCGTGTTGGTGGTGGACGCCTCATTGGGCCTCTCCCCGGCCGACGGCGAGTTGTTGGAACTCTTTGCCGCCAAGGCCATACCCCACGTGACCGTATTGAACAAAAGCGATTTGTTGCCCGTCCCGCCCGATCCCAGCCCGGGGCACATTTACGTCTCCACCCTGACCGGCCACAACGTGACCAACCTTAAAGAAACCATAGCCCGCTTGGCCAAAACCGAGGAGAGCAAGCTTCGCATAGTCGGCGATATCATAAACCCCTCGGATTTCGTGGTCCTGGTCGTGCCCATAGACAAGGCCGCCCCCAAGGGTCGGCTGATCCTCCCCCAACAGCAGACCATCAGGGACATCCTGGAGGCCGACGCCGCCGCCGTGGTGGTTAAGGAATTCGAGTTAAGGGACGTCTTGGCCGGCCTGGCCAAAAAACCCAGCCTGGTCATTACCGACAGCCAAGTCTTCGCCAAGGTGGCCGCCGACACCCCGCCCGACGTGCCTTTGACCTCCTTTTCCATTCTCTTCGCCCGCTTTAAGGGCATTCTGGAAGGCGTGGCCGTGGGGGCCGCCGCTCTGGACAGGCTCAAGGACGGCGATAGGGTCCTCGTCGCCGAGGGCTGTACCCACCATCGCCAATGCGACGACATCGGGACGGTCAAACTTCCCCGCTGGATCCGCAATTACGCCGGGGTGGAGCTTTCCTTCTCCCACACCTCCGGGGGCGATTTTCCCGACGATCTAAGCGATCAGGCCCTTATCGTCCACTGTGGGGGCTGCATGCTAAACGAGCGGGAGGTCCGCTACCGTCTCAAATGCGCCCAGGACCAAGGCGTGCCCATGACCAATTTCGGTACGGCCATCGCCCACATGCAAGGCATCCTGAAGCGTAGCCTTTCGGTCTTTCCGCACGTCTTGGCCGAGCTGGGCGAGCTTGACGACCGATAGGGGCGGGCGGGCGAGCGGGACGGCCGAGCTGGGCGAGCTTGACGACCGATAGGGGCGGGCGAGCTGGACGGCCGAGCTGGGCGAGCTTGACGGCCGATAGGGGCGGGCGGGCGGGACGGTCGAGCTGGGCGGACTGAAAGACCGGTCGGACGGCCTGGATACAAAAAATCAAAAACTAAAATGAGTTAGCTTAATAACCAACGGGTGCGCGTCGGGCCAAACCTCGGCGGCCCGCCCTGGGGCCACCGGGGTAGGGGAGTGGGATCATGAGGGTGGAGAAAGACAAGCTGGGCCAGCGGGAGCTGCCGAAGGGGGCCCTTTATGGGCTCCAGAGCCTCAGGGCCAGGGAGAACTTCGCCTTGGGCGGTCCGGCGACCAACCCCAGGCTGATTTTGGCCATCGTCATGGTCAAGAAAGCGGCGGCGCTGACTTATTTGAAGCTGAAGCCGGAAATGGCCGAAATCAACTCGGCCATCGTCAGGGCCTGCGATAGGGCCCTGGCCGGCTGGGCCCCCGGCGGTAACGGGCAGGAGGGTTCGGGGTCGGGGGCTGGTTGGTCGGAAGAATTCGCCGGGGCCTTCATCGCCCCGGCCATACAGGGCGGGGCCGGGACCTCGACCAACATGAACGTCAACGAAGTATTGGCCAATTTGGCTTTGGGGGAGCTGGGTTTGCCCCCTGGCCGTTATGAGGTCGTCCACCCGTTGGATCACGTAAACCGCGGCCAGTCCACCAACGACGTTTACCCGACCGCCTTGAGGATAGCCGCCATAGGTCTTTTGCGGGAGCTGAGCCAGGCTTGCGCCGAGCTCCAGGAAGCGCTGCAGCTAAAGGAGACGGAGTATTCGGGGATAAAGAAACTGGGCCGGACGGAGATGATGGACGCCGTCCCGATTACCTTGGGAGAAGAGTTTGGGGCTTACGCCCAGGCCTTGGCCCGGGATCGCTGGAGGCTTTACAAAATAGAGGAAAGGCTCAGACAAGTCAACATCGGCGGAACGGCGGTTGGCCTCTCCGACAACGCCGAAAAGCGTTACCGTTTTGGCGTCATAGAAAATTTGCGTCAGATTACCGGGCTGGGCTTGGCCGCCGCCGAGTACCCCATGGACATTACCCAAAACAACGACGTTTTCGTGGAGGTCTCGGGGCTTTTGAAGGCCCTGGCCGTGAACCTGATGAAAATCGCCGGCGACTTCAGGTTAATGAACTCTGGTCCCAGGGGCGGTCTGGGCGAGATCCGGCTGGCCGATCTGCAGACGGGCAGCACCATTATGCCCGGCAAGGTTAACCCGGTCATCCCGGAGATGGTCATTGAGGTGGCCATAAAAGTCATGGCCAACGACCTGGCCGTGACCATGGCCGCCGCCCACGGCGATTTTGAGCTTAACGCCTTCGCCCCGCTGATCGCCGAGGCCCTCCTGGAGAGCCTGGGTCTCTTGGCCAAAACCGTGACCGTTTTCCGCAAAAACTGCTTGGAGACTTTGAGGCCCAATATCCAGCGTTGCGCCCAGCTTCTCTCCGATTCGTTGGCCTTCGCCACTTCCTACGTCCCGAAACTGGGCTACGATCGGGTGGCCTCAATCATTGAAGAAAACCAAGGCGATCCGGCCAAAGTTCTGGCCGTCCTGAAGGCGGCCGAGGCCGAATTGGCTTAGGTTTTGGGCCGACCGGCCCGGTCGGCCGCTGGCCGGGCCGGGTCCTCCGGTTCATCGGGCCCGTCCTTGGGCGGGCCAAACGTTTATCGGGCCAAAACAAGGCCTCGGGAAGGAAAATCATGAAGCGAGCCATAGTCGCCATCGTCGGCCGGGACCGCCCGGGAATCGTCCATAAGGTCAGCCGGGTTTTGGCCAATAAAGGTTGCCATATCCTCAGCGTCAGCCAAACGACCTTGCTGGGCCAGTTCGCCGGGCTCTTCGCCACCAACACCCCGGAAAACGTTAGCCCCGAGGATCTTTCCGGGGCCCTGTCGGAGGAGTTGTCCGACGAGTCGCTCTCCCATTGGGTTACCGCCCACGACGACGCCTCGGAATCGTCCCAGCCCCCCTCGGAACCCTACGTGCTGACCATCTTTGGTCCCGACCACCCGGAGATCATTCCCGAGGTGACCAAAACCGTGGCCAGTTTTGAGGCCAACATCGAAAACCTCCGGGCCGTGCCCATTGACGACGGCGACCCGTTTGTGGACGGCCTCGGGAGTGGGGGCCCCGACGGGTCCGCGGCGGTCCCCGACGGCTCGCCCGTTGGGCCCCAGCCCATCGCTTTGGTGTTGGAGATCTCCGTGCCGGTGACCGTTCGCCAGGGGGTCTTCAGGCAAGCGCTTTCTCTGGCCGCCGAGGAGAGGGGAGTTGAGATCAGCTTACAGCACCGGAACATCTTCGAGGCCATCCACCGGGTCTAGACGACCCGAGTCCCTTTTGGCCCGCCCTTTCTTGGATCTTGCCGGCCCAAGCCGTTTTGGCTTGGGCCGGTTTAATTTTGCCCAGTTTTAATTTGTGACCGTTTGGCTTGCGCCTGGCCGGTCCGCGTTTGGCCGATCCGTTTCTGGCCGGGCAGTGTCCGGCAGGTCCGGGCCGCCGCCGCGGCCTTGGGCCCGTCGGCGGAAGGAGACGGTCAGCCCGCCGGTAAAATCGTCCCGGCGCACCGAAGCTTCAGCCTCAAAGACCCGGGCCAAGAGTTCCGGCGTCAAGGTCTCTTCCCTGGTCCCGGCGGCCACCAGGCGGCCGTCGGCCATGAAGACGATCTGGCCGGCGTAGGTGGCGGCCAGGGTTAGGTCGTGGCTGACGGTGACCACCAGGCGGCCGTTTTGGGCCAGATCCCTCAAGGTTTCCATAAAATCCAAGGCCTGGGCCACGTCCAGGCTACCGGTCGGCTCGTCCAATAGGATTATCGGGGTGTCCTGGGCCAGGGTTCTGGCCAAGACTACCCTTTGGGCCTCGCCCCCGGAGAGGCCGGTCACGCTCTTGTCGGCCAAATGGCCCAGATGGAGCTTTTCTATGGCCTCTTCCACCGCCCGTTCGTCCCCGGGACCCAGGCGCCCAAAGGGGCCCTGGTGGGGTTTGCGGCCCAGTCTGACCACTTCCCGGACGGTGAAGGCGAAACCGAAGTTTGAGCTTTGGGGGGCCAGGGCGATGGATTTGGCCAGTTCCGGGGCCTTAAACGAGGCCAGTGGCCGACCGTCCAGGAGTATCTCCCCGGAGTCGGGTTTTTTTAGCTTCGTAAGTAAGTCCAGAACCGTACTCTTGCCCGCCCCGTTGGGCCCGGCCAAAATATAGTGACGTCCCGGATAAAGATCCAGGGAGAGGTTTTTGACCACGGTTCTGGGGCCGTGGCTAAAGCTCACGTCTTTGGCGCTTAGGGCCGGGGCTTCGGGCATGGGCGTAACCTTGTGGCCGGGGTGTCTTTGTCCTGGGGTCCGGGCCCTTCCCGGGTCCCAGGGGGGTCTGGGTTGTCAGGCTTACGGGGCGGGTCTCGCCGGTCGCTTAGGCCTGGATTAGATCTTTCATCTTTCGGCGAAAAATGACCAAAAATGCCGGGCCGGCCAGAAGGGCGGTCAGGACCCCGACCGGGATCTCCCCGGGCAGGAAGGCTCTTACGGCCGTGTCGGCCGAAAGGAGCAAAAGGGCCCCGCCCAAAGTCGAAAGCGGCAGGAGCGAGCGGTGGTCGGGACCGGTCAAGAGCCTTACCAGATGGGGCACAATAAGGCCCACGAAGCCTATGATCCCGGCGGCGGCCACCGTGGCCGAGGCCGAAAGCGAGGCCGCGGCCAAAAG
>JAIRNQ010000370.1 GCA_031257955.1 Deltaproteobacteria bacterium
ATGAGCATCAAGGCCGTCGGCCTCATCGACGCCGTCGCTCCCTACTTTGACGAGTACGGGGAAGCCCGTTACCAGTACGTGATCACCGAGACCGGTAAGGACAGGACCAAGTACCTGCCCAAGATCCTCTAACCACTCGGGCGGGGTTGGAACCGTATTCCAACCCCGCCTAGACTCTAGTCAGAAGTTTGAGACTGGTTAGCACCGTTTCAGGGTTAATTACACCGCAAAACTATCTTTTAGGATTTTATAATATTATATAGTCCTATTATATAGAATTATGTTTACTTATTTGATTGACGATCGCTCGTAATTTGTGTTAACCTAAGCCGTACGGCTAGTTAGCCGTAATTATTTTTGGGGTCGGGGAACCTGACTCTCCCCCGGCCCCCGAGCCAAAACTCCCCGGCCCACATTCCCGAACCGACCAGCGCGGTAGACCATTACGGCCGACCAGAAACGGTCGGCCAGAAACGACCGAACAAATCGGACCGGACTTTCGGGACCGGTTTACCGGGAATGTCTGCCGCCAACCTTTAAGCGTCCAAATCTCGAACAAAGGAGACCGCAAGCGCCGCACCGTCGGCGATACGGATTTGAGTATGAACTATTTTAATTTTTTCACCGACGAACAAAAAAAGAATATCCACGAGGCTTCTCTGACCATACTTGAGGAAACGGGAATGGTGGTTAAAAACACCGATGCCCTTGAGATATTCACCAAACATGGCTGTAAGGCCGACGGTAACCGGGTTAGGTTTCCCCGGAAGATCGTGGATGAGAAGATAGCTTCCGTTCCCCCGACCTACACCTTCACCGCCCAGGTTCCAGAACTCGACGTGACCCTCCCCGGGGATCGGCCGGTAATAGTCACCGGATCCTCGGCCCCCAACGTTATCGACCCCGTCACCGGCGAGGAACGCCGCGGCACCAGCCACGACGTGGCCAACATCGCCTACCTCATCAACGAATTGAAGGGTTTTGACGTTTTTTCCATATCGATTCTGGCCGACGATGCCCCGCCGGACATGAGATCCCTATATCGCTTCTATCCGGCCCTTAAGAATTGCAAGAAACCCGTGCGTTCCAATACCCCGTCGATTCCGGATCTGGAGAAAGTGTTGGACCTCGGCTATACCATCGCCGGCAGCAAGGAAGCCTATTTTAAAAGGCCCTTTATCAACCACCACTATTGCCCGGTCATATCGCCGCTAACCTATGACGTAGAATCCACGGCCTCGGTGGTCCACCTGGCCAAGTTGGGCCTGCCCGTTTACGGGACCATCGTCCCCAATGCCGGCATGACCTCGCCGATGAGCCTCCTTAGCACCCTGACCATGGGTAACGCCGAGTTTCTCTCGCTGGCCTTCCTAATGCAGGCCATCGATCCCGGCTCTGGGGTAATCTACGCCGTCCTGTCTACCGTTGGCGACATGAGAAACGGCGACTACGCCCCGGGGGCCATCGAGACGGGCATCCTTCAGATGGGCCACAGCGAAATGGCCCGCTACTACAACGTGCCCTCGGGCGGTTATATCGGGCTCACCAACTCCCAGTCCAATGACGTCCAGAACGGCTACGAGACCAGCCTAAACACCGCGGCCGCCTTGCTGGCCGGTTCCGATCTCTTCAACATGGGCGGCCTTCTGGGCGGCTTGATGGCCTTTGACTTTGCCAAGGCGGTGATCGACAACGAGATCGCCTTGAACCTTAAGCATCTTAAAAAGGGCATCGTCTATGATCCCAATGATTTGTGCCTGGAACTGATCAACAAAACGGGACCTGGCGGAAACTACATGGTTCTGCCCCATACCGCCAAAAACCTCAGGAAGGTCACCCACTATCCCTCTATCGGGGTGAGGGGCTTTAGGAGCAAGTGGATTACCGACGGCCAGCCCACGGCCGCAATCCAGGCCGCCGAATTGGCCAAGAAAATCCTCTCCAAGCCCAACCCCAATGCCCTGGCCGCCGAAATCGACAAGAAAGTTAGGGACCACATCCCCGGCCTGCCCGAGGGACAAGCCTTCTGGTACGAATGACAACCATGGGTGCCGGGGACACCCTCCCCGGCCCTCCCGATGGCCAAGCCTAAGAGAACGAATGAATCGCCGTCGACCGATTCCCCCAGCCCGCCAGGGCTTGGGGAATCGTCGGCCCCAAAAGGCCACCCATTGCGCCTTTCCTGAACTGTCTTCCTAACTCGCTTTACAAATCTCTTTTCTTTTGTTATATTTATCTTAATATATATTATAAGCGTAGTTTTGCCATATATAAGGCTTAACTGAAAAAATCAACGCACCAAAAGATCTTATTTTACAAACGTTCTTTTGGGACCTTACTTTTGTCCTAATAAATTGTCAAGGCCGCTGAAGGGGGTGATTGCCAGATAAGGCTTAGATAGAGGACAACCATTTACCGCTTGAGAATTCGGGCCCGTTGGGGCTCAGGATTCAACAACCAGGAGGTTGCCCATGGATTGCCGAAATATGAAACCCATCGTGGAGGTTGAGCCGCCGCAGTTTGAAAAGTGGCGAGAAATTTTGTCCAAAAGCCGTAAAGTCACCGATGAGGCCTACGCCGCCATAGAGTCCCAGGTTCTTTACAACCAAATCCACGAACTCTTTAACGAACACTATAACCTGGGTACGGTAGCCGAGATTCACGAGGTCTTTGGAGGTTACACCAACCGCAGTTTTGGCGTAATTTTGGAGAAAGACGGCCAGAGGCACGACTACTTCGTCCGCAAATATAAGGCCGAGGCCACCGACACCGATGTCTTGATGGAACACGGCCTTATCCAGCACGCCTTACAGCACGGCTTTTCCGAAGCGGCCGGGATTTACCCAGCCAAAGACGGGCGCACCTTTATCCGCCTAAAAGAGATCAAGGCCGGCCAGACCATCAGCCGCATCTTCACGGTATATAAGTTCTTAACCGGTTTGGACAAGTATACTTGGATTGAAAACAAAAGCACGCCCAAGGAATTCTCAAACCTGGGGGCTCTCTTGGCCCGTTTTCACTCCGCCACCCATACCTTTGAACCCCAAGGGGACCAGCGCAAGGCCGAGCCTAAGGTTAAAATCCTCATCCCCGACTTCGCGAGGATTTTCAAGGAAAGGACCGCCCAGCCCCTGGACACAGCTTTCCACGCTTTTTTCCAGTCGATCCTGCCCTCCGTGCTGGGCTATATGGAACGATTTAAAATAAGCGCGACCGAATACGAGGCTCTCCTGGAGCTCCCAATCCACGGCGACTACCACGCCGGAAACGTCAAGTTCGACGGGGAAGAGACGGTCGGGCTCTTCGACTTCGACTGGTCCAAGGTGGACGCCAGGATCTTTGACATCTGCCTGGGCATCGTCTATTGTTGCGGCTCCTGGGATCTGGAGACCGACGGCTTCCTGCGCCTCGACGACTGCCGCAACTTCCTGAAGGGCTATAGCCAAGGCTTGGCCGGCGCCGTTCTGGTTCCCCTTACCGAGGCCGAGAAAAAGGTCTTCGTCAGGATGCTGGCCGGGGCCCACTTCTACCTCGTCTATTGG
>JAIRNQ010000002.1 GCA_031257955.1 Deltaproteobacteria bacterium
CCGCCGAAGCCCTGGCCGTCGAGAGTTCCCAGTTGGTAAGCTCTTGGCTGGAAGTGGCCACGGCGTCGGTGTGCCCTTCGATGGCGATTTTATTGGGGATGGTGGAAAGCCGGTCGGCTACCGTGGTCAGTATGAGCTGGGCCAGGGGGGTGAGCCTGGGCTGGCCGCTGACGAACATGGGCCGGCCTTCTTTGTCCAGAAGCTGGATCTTGAGCCCGCCCGGGACGTATTCGACCATGAACTGGCCTTCCATACCCCCAGAGCCGCCCAAACTGTTGGCCACCGACGTGGTCAAATCGTTTACCAGCTGGGCTTTGGCCTGTCGGGCCTGTTCGGCCGTGCCCGAGCCCATGCCCGGTATGACCGGCTGGGGCCGATAGCCCGGGCCTTGGCCGGGGGCCGTGCCCTGGGGGTCGATACCCTCGCCCGGGGCGATCCCGGTATGGGTCGAACCCTCGCCGCCTTCCTGCCCTTCCGGCAGATCGGTCAGATTGGGATCCTGGGTCCGGTCGGTGGGCCGGGTGGCCCCCATGTCCGGCCGGCTGTCGCTGCGGTCGGTAAAAGACTTCTCGCGTTCGTCCAGCGCCTTCTCGCGCTTGTCCAGTTCCTCGCCCATCTGCTTTAGCTCAAAGCAGCCGCCGGTTAGGATACCAGGCTGTGAGCTGGCGTCAAAAGCCGAGGGCAAGCCCCCGTTAAATACGGCGTCGCTCAAAGTCAGTTCGTTATAGTACTCGGCCAAGGCGGCCTTGCCTTGCTCGGAGGAAATGGCCAAAAGCCACATGACCAGAAAGAAAGCCATCATGGCGGTCACGAAGTCGGCGTAGGCGACCTTCCAGCTGCCACCGTGGTGACCGCCGTGACCTTTTTTGATGATTTTCTTAATCGGTGGTGGGCTTTTCTTGTCCGCGCTCATGCTCGCCTTGTATCCGCCGACTCGGCCGTCTGCGGCCTCTTCGTCGGTCGAACCGATTTCGTCGATTCCGATTGTCCCGTCCGTTCAATGGCCGCGACAATAACGATTATGGGACCTTAAAGGGCCCTTTCGACGCGCGCGAAAGGGCCCCCGGTTTAAGGTTGTTTGGTCGGCTTATTTTTTCACCGACTTCAAGAGTTCTTCCATCTCCTCGTAAGTGGGCCGGCAGTTGCTGGGGATGGCCCGGCGGGCGAACTCCACGGCCATGACCGGGGGAAGCCCCTTGGCGAAGGCCACCAGGACGGCCTTGGCCACTTTAAGGATGTTGTCGAAGTCGTGGGCTTGGTTCTCCAGGGTCTTGGCCATGGGGGCCATGTAGCCGTAACTCAGTAGGAGCCCCAGGAAGGTACCGCAAAGGGCCGCGCCGACCGAGGCGCCCAAGATGGCCGGGGGCTCAGACATTAGGCCCATGGTGGTGATGATGCCCAAAACGGCGGCCACTATGCCCAGGCCCGGCAAGGAGTCGGACACGGTGGTCAGGGCGGCCGGGACGAGGGTGCCGTGGTGCTCGTGGGTGTCGGTGTCGATATCCATCAAATTCTCGAACTCGACCGGCTCGATGTTGCCGCTGACAAACACCTTCAGGTTATCGGCCAAAAAATCTTTTAAGTGATGATTTTTGATGATTGATGGGTATTTGGTAAAGATGGCCGAGGAATCCGGTTTGTTGGCGTGCTCTTCCAGGGCCAGCATGCCTTCCCTTCTGGCGATGGATAAAAATTCATAAAGGAGGAGAAGCAGATCGACGAATTGATCCTTTTTTATTTCTTTACCCAATACGATTTTAGGCAAAGACTTAAAAGTTTCCTTAATTAGAGACATGGGGTTGGCGATCAAAAATGACCCAAAAGCCGCCCCGCAGATGATTACAACTTCGTTGGGTTGCCAAAGAACCCCCAGCACTCCATGGTGCATCATGTAGCCGCCGATAACGCACCCGATGACTACGATTATTCCAATTGGAGGCATAGGCTCAACTCCCGTGGATACCAAGAACGATATGACTTCGCTAAGACGTTAATCCCAGACGGGTAAAGGACAAGACCGGTTTTTGGGAATGGGATGGCCGGGCAAAAAAACTCCTGGCCCATTTTTCTGATCGGTTATAAGGGACAATTAGTTAAATAAATTTTTGGCGCCCCCATGTTGGCCGACTCTACCCAAAATAAGATAAAGACTATATATTTTGGAAGCTGGGTTAATTTGTGGCCCCCAAATAAATTTCGTCGTCACTTTGGCCGCCTACCCGAATCCTTCAACCCGCCTAAGCCAATTATAATCTTTATTTATTCCTAAAACTAATTGTCAACTAAAGATCGCCCTAGAGCTTGTATTAGCTTTAGGACATCTTGTAGTCACTCAATTATTTCTATAACCTTAACCTTACCCCTCCCAAACTCATTAAAAATCACCCAAAACTTATTTAACCTGCCATCATCAGCTAACTATCAGTAAAAAATCCAAATTTGTCTATTTAAAGCTCCATTGGCTAACTAAGCTTCTCCACCCCACTCGCTCGGCTCTCCCCAAGCCCACCCCGAAGGTGGACTTGCCCAGATCCCCCGCTGGCCCGCCCCAAAAATCGGGGTCCCCATGACACGTGCCGTTCCCAAAGTGGAGACGGCTCACAACCACGTGCGTCCGTTCCCAAAGTGGGGTCACAAAAAAATGCGCCGTTTCCAACCGCTAGCGTCCTTTCCGCCGGCGGGGGCAAACATATTGGGGCCATTGGCCAAAAGCCAAGGCCGCTTGTGGCGCCATTATTTCCCAAACCAAACGGGGCCCAGGGAGACGGGGGCTGGGGTGTTGGAAGGGTCGCGGTTAGAGGTTAGCCCTTATGGCGTCGGCCACGAAAGGCAACTTGGTCAGATCGGCCGGATCGCCTTGCTTCATGGGTAGCTCGTTTTTGTCGAGCCTGGGAATGATATGAAGGTGCCAGTGGTCGACCAACTGGCCCGAGACGGCGCCGTTGTTGCCGACGATATTAAAGCCCGTGGCGCCCACACCCAGCAAAGCCGCTTGGGCTAATTTTTTCGATAAAGGCAAGGCTTTGGCTAGTATTTCATCCGGAACATCAACTAAAGTTGAGTAATGGTCCCTGGTGACCAATAAGCAATGCCCATTAGTAATAGGATTGATATCCATAAAGACTATAAAATCATCATCTTCATAGACACGGATGGAAGGGATTCGGCCATTGGCGATCTCGCAGAAGACGCATTTTGACATGACGGATCCTAAAATTAACCTGACCAAAGTCAGGTGAATATCTATTCTATTTAGTATTATATAAAGCGATAAACTAAATAAAAATAAAAATAGAGGCATTTTATCGTGCCTCAAATTAAAAATGGACGCCTATTGACCTCACTCTGGCGACAACCCCTAGGCCAATTTGGCCACGTCTAGCCGGCCAAGTCTGGCCAGCCTCCCCAAGAGGGCTTTCAAAACCCATTGCCAAGCCGGAAGGCTCATAGGCCAACGGACCGCTCGCCAAGCCGGAAGGCGCGTAGGCCAACGGACCGCTCGCCAAGCCGGAAGGCTCATAGGCCAACGGACCGCTCGCCAAGCCGGAAGGCGCGTAGGCCAACGGACCGCTCGCCAAGCCGGAAGGCGCGTAGGCCAACGGACCGCTCGCCAAGCCGGAAGGCTCATAGGCCAACGGACCGCTCGCCA
>JAIRNQ010000065.1 GCA_031257955.1 Deltaproteobacteria bacterium
TAAGGCCAGAACGGCGGAGAGGTTTTGCGAGTAGACGGATTTTTTGGCCAGGGCTTGGCCATCCCGCCAAGACAATTCCCGTAGGCCAATGACCGCCGAACCACCCAAGCGGGCGGCCAAGCGGCCGGCCATCTCGCCGCCGAAAACTCCAGGCGGAAACAGGGCCAGATCGAAGCCAAAGCCGGTCGCCCGATCCAGGAGCGTTTCCGGAGCGTAACTGTCGGCCTTTAGCCAAACCCGCTCGACCGAAGGGCCCAGCCACTTGGCCAGCTCCTCGATCTTGGCGAAATCGTCCACCAGCGTCACATAGGCTTGAACGCTTGTAGCCAGATCCTCTTGGCCCGGAACCCTTGTCCCCGGAACCCCTGGTCCCCGAACCTCTGGCCCCGGAACCCCTGGCATCAGAACGCTTGGCCCAGGAACTACTGCTGCCTGAATCCTCTGAATCCCCCGAATCGCCGGAATTGAGCCGGCGGCCAGAAAGGCGCCCACTGCCCGGGCTTGGCTTTCAAAGGAAGCCGATAGGCCGTTTAAAAAAACGTATGTCTTTAAGCCTACCGAGGCCACGTTGACTCCTTTGGTCGTCTTCGCTTCCAGGTTCTCTGGCTCACCGTTTCCACCCGTTTAGGGCGTCCAGCAGCCTAGCCGCCTTTTCGGCCGGGCTACCTTCGGTTATGAGCTGGCCTTGGCGCTTTCGCTCGAGGCGTTCGAGGGTCGTCAGGCTGGCAAAGCTTTCAGTGCCGGTCGGTTGGCGATAAGCTTCAGTCGTTTCTGGGTGGTTAGCGGAAGGGTCGGCTGGGGGTGCGATAATATCCAGAGGGCTCTTGGCGGCGTCCAGGCGGGCCTTAATGGTCGGGACCCTCAGGAAGGCCGAAGGGGCATTGCCAATGGCCAAGACTATGGGCGGCGTGAGTATTTGCGAAAGTATCCCATCGTCGGAGAGGCTCTCAACGGCGATTTGGCCCGGTCCGGCCGGGTAAAAGTTCAGCGTCTCGACAATCAGCGGGAAGCCCAGGCGTTCGGCCAGATACATGGCCGTTAAGCCGTTTTGGCCGTCGGCCGAGCGGCAGCCGGTAACTATCAAATCAAAACCCTCGGCCAAGGGGGCCAAGCGGCCGGCGATCAGATCCGGGCAAAAGCGCGAGTCTTTGGGGGCCACGGCGATGGTTACCCGGTCGAAGCCCAAAGCTTTAAGGGTTTGGCCCACTCGCCTGGCGCCGGGGCTATCGCCCAGGGTGATGGCGGATAGATAAACCTTGTCCGTCCCCAAGGCCTCCCGTAGCCGCAGGGCCAGCTCCAAGGCGCTTTCGTCGTCGGGATTGACGATCGGCCGGGCGTAGGCTTCCTCGGGTCTAAGATTTGGGCCAATTTTCCAGTCGCCCTCGGTTAAGTCCTCAAGGTTGGCGACCATCTTAAAGGCGGCTAAGATTCGCATGTTGGGAAACGTCCAGAGGGAAAAAGGTTTTCGAGGATAGATCTCCCCAAGGGAGCTCGGGAGCTTGGGAGTACGGGAGGTCGGGGGCTATGGAACTCGGGCGGCCATAAGGCGGGGAGGTCCGTAACTGGGCTTACTCGCTGATTATAACACGGTCAGTCGGGAAGGCCGCGGCGGTGCCGAAAGATTAGGAAAAGTCGTAATATTTTGGAATCAAAGAGTTAAAATCGTTAAACGCGGAAGTCAAATAAGAATTATGTAATGTAACTGGCGGGGAGGATTAATCCAGCGATCCCGGATAGGGACGGGATCGCTGGGGGTAGCGATAGGCTGGCTTGGCCTGGCCTGGCCAGGGCGGACTTAATCAATGGGCCAGATGTCGCCCATGTTCATGATCCGGTTGGGATCGAAGGCCGCTTTGAGGGTTTTGAGGATATAGTAGGAGGAACCGTATTCCTGTTTGATCCAGGCCGTGCGGTGTTTGCCAACCCCATGGTGGTGGCACATGGAACCTCCCCTGGCTAGGGTCTCCTCGACGATGATTTTTTTGATGGCCAAGTGGTACTTGCTGATCTCTTCCTCGGGCTTGATGTTGACGAGGTTGTAGTAGTAGACGAAGTAGATGTTGGCCCCGTTGATATAGCCGTGGGAGGAGTGCCCGCCCAGGAGCGTCAGATCCGGCACCTCGGCCCGAACCCTTTTGATGACCGCCTCGTAGATGGGGTAAAGTTCGCTCCAGTTGGCCGAGATCTCGGTTGTGTGGCCGATGTTTTGGGTTTCCTTGATCTCTATCCTCTCTTCGGCGATGGCTTTGGGATCCCAGTTTAGGTGGGCGAACCAACGCTCGATGTGTTTGGGATCGACGGGTTTACATTCAGGGTGGGCGGCCACTATCGCCTTGATGCCGTCGGCCGTGGCCTTGGCCACGCCCTCGGGTCCTTCGGCCATGAAGATTAAGACGCAGTCGTCGCCGGCGAAATGGGAGAAGTGGTAGGCACCGTCCTCATGGTCGTATAGGCGGGCTATGGAAGGCTTGTAACCCTTAACCATCACTTCCCTGAGAATCTCAAAACCTAGCTTCATCTCCCGCAGGGTGTAGCCCATGAAGGAGTTGTTTTCCGGGTAATAGGGGAAAAGTTTGACGGTTACCTCGGTGATGAAGCAGAGCCCGCCTTCGTTTCCGATGATAACGTGTCTGATGTCCGGACCGGCCGCCCGGCGGGGGACGTTTTTGACTCGGGTTATTTCACCATTGGGAAACACGGCCTCCACCCCCACCAGCATGTCCTCGATGCCTCCGTAGAGGGTGGAGAACTGGCCGATGCTGCGGGTGGCCGTGAGGCCGCCCATCAGGGCCAGGGGCTTGGATTGTGGCGAGTGCCCGGTGGTAAGGCCCATGGCTCGGCATTTATCGTCCAATACTTGGAGGGACACGCCGGCCTGGCAAGTGGCTTGCATATTTATGGGGTCAATGGAGAGGATCTCGTTCATCCGTGAGCAGTCCAGCACAATCGAGTCGGGGACGATTGTTTCCAGTCCCCCCTCGGTCGCCGAAATACCGGCCCTGGGGACCACGTTGACCTTGTTGGCGGAGGCCCATTTTAAGGCTTCTGCCACTTCGGCGGTGTTTAAGACGTAAACAATGGCAACCGGGATGGGCTGGGTGTAAACCCCGCAAATATTTTCATACTTCCGGAAGCGATCTACGCTTGCGTCCTTTAATACTTGATCATCGGTAATGACCCGGTCCGGGGAAACGATTTTCTTTAGACTGGTTACGATTTCTTCGCGATTCATGCTATTCACCAAGGGGCCTCCAACCGGGGCCGGGGAGGGTAATCGAGCCGAGCTTGGCCCGTAGGGTAACTGGGATTATGGGTATATGGGATACGGTTTATCCTTGGCCCCAAAGGCCGAGGGTTTAATGGCGGCCTCGGACTCGCGCGACCAAAGGCCAGTCCAGCTTTGAAAAAAGCCTCGCGCCTAAAGGACGTGGGCAGTTAATGAGTAAAAAAGGGATAAGCCTTTTTTAGGATAACGTCGGTATATTGGGTTATCTGGCTATAGACGCCTTCGTAAAGCTCTGTGTAAAAGGCATGGTTTCGGGTGTTGGGCTTGAAGGTGTCTTTGGCCCGGACCATAGCGGCCATAGCTTGGCCAAAGGAGTCATAGACCGAGCTACCGACTGCGGCGCAGATGGCCGAGCCCAGTCCCACGGCCCCGTTTATCTCGGTTCGGACAGCTGGAATGCCCATTACGTCGGCAATTATGCCCATGAAAAGATCGCCGTTGGAGCCACCGCCCGAAACGATTACCCGTTCAAGTTTGACATCCAACTCTTTTACCATGGCCCGCAGGTGCCCGCCCATGGTCATGGCTATGGCCTCCATTACCGAGCGGTACATATGGACGGGCGTGGTCCGGCCGGTGAAGCCCAGCATGACCCCTTTTTTGTGGAGGGCCGAAGGCGGGGCCAGCCATTCGGGCACGGTCAAAAGCCCATCGCTACCCGGGGGGATTTCGGCGGCCAAACGGTTTAGGTAATTGTCCGTGGTGAGACCCATCCCCTGGGCCTTTAGATCGGCGTCCCGGCCCATGATTTCCCTGACCCAGCTGACCGTGGACATGCCCCGGCGGATGCCGCAGCTTTCGTATAAAAACCTGAAGGGTTGGGAGGCCATGTTGGTAAAGAGGGCGGCCGAGTCGGGCCGAAAATCGCTACCCTCGACCATGGAACATATGTAAGTGCCCAGGGAAAGCAAGGCCGTGCCGTCACCCAAGGGGCCGCAGCCCAAGGCTTCCACGGCCTTGTCGCTGGCCGTGGCTACCACCGGCAAGCCCTCGGGGAGGGAAGTGGCCTCGGCGGCCCATTTGGTGACCTTGCCCAAAGGTTGGCCGGGCTTTACCAGATCGAAAAGCATCTCTCGGGGGATCTTGTGGCGGTTAAAGAGTTCTTTGTCCTCTAGCCAATCCCAAGTGGCGTAGTCGATGGGCCACTCACCCAAGAGATTGGCGCAGGTGTCCAGTTTGTTTCCGGTCAGCTTGGCCCCGATGTAACCCGTGGTGGTGGTAACGTAGGCCACGTTCGGGTCGTCGTGCTCGTAGGGCCTGGCCAATCTTAGATCCATCCAACTCAAAACGGGCTGTGCCAAACTTAGATCCGATTTGAGAAGGGCCCGGCAGCAACGGATGGTACAGAGCCCCAACCCGACGATCTCGCTAACCTTGCCCGGAAATTCGGCCATGGCTTTTTTGCAAGCCGCCACCAGCGTGTCCCAAAGATCGTCGCCCGGGTGTTGGGCCACGCCTTCCTTGGGCAACAGCAAAGGCTTAAGCGGTTCGATGCCCTGGGCGACCACCCGGCCGGTCTTGTCGAATATCAAAACCTTGGTGCTTTGAGTGCCACCATCGACGCCGATTAAATATTCCATCGCTTCACCGTTTCCCCGAGAATATCGCTTTAAGATGATTGGCCTGTCATTTTGGCTTGAATACTTTGCACTTTTTCAATATCACCGCCAAAGACCTTATCGTTAAGGACATTTATCGACATCACCCGGTCGGACCAAGCTGGGACGAACTGGGACGGGGGCAAAGCCGGCCCAAACCAACCCCAATCAGTCCGGCCAGTTCTAGCCAGGCCAGTCCGGGCCAATGGGCGATTATTTAGCGCCCGATCGAAAACCGAGGCCCGAGGGAGGCCGATTTGGCCGCGACCTTGGATACGTTTCCGACTAGCCAAAGGCCAGCCTGGGCCTAGCCCGACAAGCCATCGAGTAAGTTTTACTCCCGCGGGTTTTCCGTCACAAAAAAGGGAAGATAAAACTTGATGCATGAGACTATCTTATCATACTTCATTCTGCTGATCCGCGATACATTTATGACTTCCTAGGACATAAATGCGTCAAAGATCGCTTTTTGGACCATCAGGCTAGTGGCTCACGGGCTGGGTGGGGTTCCCTGGCAACCCACCGTTAAGGAACCGCCGAGGTGAAAACCTACCCCAAAAGCCGCCAATCCTTGGCCTGATTTAGCCTTTCCAGGGCCTCCGGAGATTGATAGGCGCAGATGGGCTAGTGGTGCCCGGTCGCCTGGGCCGGACAAGGCCAGCCAAGGTTAGGGCCAAATCGGTCCCAAATCGCCCGAGAGGCCATTTCGGCGTTT
>JAIRNQ010000084.1 GCA_031257955.1 Deltaproteobacteria bacterium
ACGGGACCCCCTTGGCCAAGCCGGGAGGCGGCCATGTCGGACAATAAACTCCCTACCTGCTGCGTCGCCCCAAGCCCCCCGGGCCCCGAGCGCGAAAGCCCCATCCTCTCCGGCCCTTGCCCCAAGTGCGGGGCTGAGCAGCGTTTCTTTAGCCTAACCGATCTCCGCGGCCGAGAGGTCTGCCTGGCTTGCTGGGCCCCCTTTGACGCCCGGGCCTTCGCCGAAGCCTTGGGCCTAAGCCTCTGAGCCCTCCCGACTCCCCAGGGCCAGCCCCCAGGGCCTGACCCCTTTGGGCCCGGGCACCCTTTGGCCAGGCCCGCCCTGGACGCTTTGGGGCGGGCCGACTTTCGCGCCGCGACGGCCCGCGGCCCGCGCCGGCTGGGCTCGTGCGCCTGGACGCCTTGAGACCCGTTGGCTTTTGTGGTATAAATTGGCGAGCGGATACCCTCTGGCACGTTTTTTTCGCGCGCCCATGTTCGCGCCCTATTTTAATTTTAGGCGGTGGTCCCATGTTCGGAAAGAACTCCAAGAACGGCAAGCTCGGCAAGCACGTCTGGAACGCTTTTTTTGCCAGTAGCGTCGAGATAGAGGGATCTCTCCGTTTTTCCGGCCTCCTAAACATCGACGGCAATTTAACCGGGGCAATAGTGGCCAAGGGCATGCTGGTGACCGGCAACAACGCCACCGTCACCGGTGACATTTTCGTGGAAAACCTTATCATCTCCGGAACGGTCAAGGGCAACATCTACGCCACCGGCGAAGTCCACCTAAACAACACGGCCAAGGTCATCGGAAACATCAATTACAATTCCCTCTCCATTATTCCCGGGGCCTTTCACGAGGGCAATAGCCATTTCTTCACCGACCAGGAACGCGAAGAGCTGACGGCCAGGATTCACGAGGAACTCCACCTCCCCCCGCCCAATGCCGAAACTTCTGGCAAGAACAAAAAAGGCAAGCCCCAGCCGCTCCCCGAGCCCATCACCATTGAGAAAGGCGAACCCGGAAACCCTTCCCCGAGCGATGACCCTATCCAGGCCGCCCTAAAGGGATCGGCCAACTAAAGGCCCCGCCAACTTGGCAGACGCCTATCCCGATTGTCTATCCCCAAATCCGGCGACTAAACCATCGCCGGATTGAGCCGCGTCCAAAAAAAACCCGCCGAAGCGGGTTTTTTTGTGTCGACCTGTTGGCCGGTTATGGCCCTTCGGCGATCGTCTCGGCCTTCTCGCCTTTGGTCGCTTTGGCTACAGCGGCGGCGATTTTGGGCGCCTTGGGGGCTTTGGGCTCTTTGGCGGCGGCGGGGGCGGTTTTGGAGGCCTTGGCCGTTTTGGCGGGCTTTTCGGCCTTGGATTTGGCCTCGCCTTTGGGGAGGCCGTGGGCCAGGGCCGCCCCGATGAAGGCGCTGAAAAGCGGGTGGGGCTTCATGGGCGAGGACTTAAACTCGGGGTGAAACTGGCAACCCAGAAACCAAGGCTGGTCGGCCAGTTCGACGATCTCGACCAGTTTGGGCTTGGGCAGATTAGGGTTATCGAGGGGGTTCTCGGGCACTTGGCCGCTGATGACCAAACCGGCGGCGGTCAACTGATCGATATAGGCCGGGTTGAACTCGAAGCGGTGTCGGTGGCGCTCGTGGATGAGATCGGCCTGGTAGGCCTTGTGGGCTTTGGTGCCGGGGACCAGTTTGCAAGGGTAAGAGCCCAGGCGCATGCTGCCGCCCTTGGCGTCGCCGGGCGATCTTTTGGTCCTAAGGCCGGTCTTGGGGTCAAACCAGCTGGCCATGTGAAAGATGACCGGGTGGGGGGTGTTGGGGGCGAATTCCTCGGAGTCGGCCTTCTTGATCATGGCCACGTTCCTGGCCAGCTCAATGACGGCGCACTGGAGCCCCAGGCAGATGCCGAAAAACGGCCTCTTGTGGGTCCTGGCGTAGTTTATGGCCAAGACCATGCCCTCGATGCCCCTGTCGCCAAAGCCCCCGGGAACCAGTATGCCCTGGGCCTTGCCCAGGTAGTGTTCCAGATTCTTTGGCTTGAGGTCCTGGGCGTTGACGTAGTCCAGCTTGACTTTGACGTTATGGGCCAAGCCCCCGTGGGTCAAGGCCTCCTGGAGGCTCTTGTAGGATTCGGTCAGAGTCACGTATTTGCCCACGATGGCTATGGTCACGGTTTGGGTCAGCTTGGCTTGGCGTTCGACCAGATCCCTCCAAGGCTTGATATCGGGCGCCTTGGCACCCAGCTTCAAGAGAGAGGAGACCTTGCGTTCCAAGCCCTGCTCGTAAAGCCGGATGGGCAGTTCGTGAATGTTGTTGACGTCCATGGCCGTGAAGACGGCGTCCTTGGAAACGTCGCAGAATAGGGCGATTTTGTTGCGGGTGTCCTTATCCATGGGCGCGCTGGAACGGCAAATGATTATGTCCGGCTGGATGCCCACGCCCCTCAGTTCTTTGACGCTGTGCTGGGTGGGCTTGGTTTTTAGCTCCAGGGTCGTCCCCAGGTAGGGAACCAGGGTTAGGTGCATGAAAAGCGAGCGGCTTCTCCCCAGTTCGTGCTTTAGCTGGCGCAGGGCCTCAAGAAAGGGCTGACCCTCGATGTCGCCGACCGTGCCGCCGACCTCCACCAGAACCACGTCCAGTTCCGGCGAGCACATGGACATTATGGCCGCCTTAATCTCGTCGGTCACGTGGGGTATGACCTGGACCGTCCGTCCCAAATATAAGCCGTTTCGTTCTTTGTCCAAAACGGCGCTGTAGATGAGCCCGGCCGTGTAGCTCGACCGCCTGGTCATGGGCGTTCCCAGATAGCGCTCGTAGTGGCCCAGGTCCATGTCCGTTTCCGCCCCGTCGTCGGTCACGAAAACTTCCCCGTGTTGGTGGGGGCTCATGGTCCCAGGGTCCAGGTTCAAATAGGGGTCGAGTTTCTGCATGGAAACGCCCAGCCCCTTAAGCTTCAAAAGGCTCCCCAGCGAGGCCGAAGTTAGCCCTTTGCCCAGCGAGCTAAGCACCCCGCCGGTGATAAAAATAAACTTGGTTTTGCCCTTGTTTTTCATGGCGCTCCCCGGCCCCAAAGGGCCCAATTCGATCTTTTTTACCCGTCCGAAACGGGCCCAAAAACTGTTTAACCCGCGAAAGGCAGTCCCCAAAAAACCTTAAAAGAGACCTTTTGCCCAGCGAAACTTTTGGTCCAAAAGAGCCTTTTCTGGCTCTAAAAGAGACCTTTTGCCCAGCGAATCGTTTGGTCCAGAATAGCCTTTTCTGGCCTCTCCAAGCGTCCCCAAAACAATCTCATTCCCACTCAATGGTGCCCGGCGGTTTGGTGGAAATGTCGTAGACTACCCGGTTCACGCCCGCCACTTCGTTGATGATCCGGCTGGAAAGTTTGGCCAAAAGATCGTGCGGAAGCCTGGCCCAATCGGCCGTCATGGCGTCCACGCTGGTGACCGCCCTAATGGCCACGACGCGCCCGTAACTGCGCCCGTCGCCCATGACCCCGACGCTTTTGTTGGAGAGCAAAACGGCGAAGGCTTGCCAGATTTCCCGTTCCAGGCCGGCCTGCTTAATCTCTTGCCTGACGATGGAGTCGGCCCGGCGCAAAATGGCCAAACCCTCGGGTTCCACCGGCCCTATTATCCTTATGGCCAAGCCCGGTCCGGGGAAGGGCTGACGCCACAGAAGGGAGTCGGGTATGCCCAATTCTTTTCCCAGGACCCTGACCTCGTCCTTGAAGAGATCCCGCAAGGGTTCGATGAGATGGAAGCCGATGTTTTCGGGTAGGCCCCCCACGTTATGGTGGCTTTTGATCATGGCCGAGGGGCCAAGCGGCGAGACGCTTTCTATGACGTCCGGATAGAGCGTCCCCTGGACCAGAAAATCGATTTTGCCGAGTTTTTCGGCCTCGTCGGTAAAGACATTGATGAAGGTTTCGCCGATGATTTTTCGCTTTCTCTCCGGGTCGCTCACCCCGGCCAGGGCGTTCAAAAATAGCGCCGAGGCGTCAACCACCTTCAGGTTCATTTCCGGGTAAGCCGCCGTCAAAGCCGCCTTGACCTCGTCGGCCTCGCCCTCCCGAAGGAGCCCGTTATCGACGAAAACCGACCAGAGCCTCCCGCCTATGGCCCGGGACATCAAGGCCGCGGCCACGGCCGAGTCCACGCCCCCGGAGAGGGCGCAGATGGCTTTACCGTCGCTACCGGTTTTGGCCCTGACCGCCTCTATGGTGTCACGGGCGAAAGAGGATATTTTCCAATTCGGGACCAGGCCGGCCTCGGCCAAAAAATTCTTTAAAATGGTCTCGCCGTTTTGGGTGTGGTGGACTTCGGGGTGGAACTGGATGCAGAAGATTGCCGCCTTTTGGTTCTCCATGGCCGCCACCGGCAGATCGGACGTTCGGCCGGAAACCGCAAAACCGGGCGGGGGCTCTTCCACCCGGTCCCCGTGGGACATCCAAACCGTGAATTCCTCTTGGGGTAGCCCTTTCCAGAGGGGCCCGTTGCCGGCGGCCTTAAAGACGGTAGGGCCGTATTCGCCGGTGGCTTCCTGGGTTAACCGGCCGCCCATTTCCAGGGCCAAAAGCTGCATGCCGTAACAAATTCCCAGTATGGGAAGGCCGGCCTCCAACAGCGTGGGATCCAGCTTTGGGGCCCCGACTTCGACGGCGCTGGCCGGCCCCCCGGACAAAATCAGCGCCCCCGGTTCCCGCTCCAAATAGGGCCCGGCTTCCAGCCCGGCCGGCATAATTTCCGCGTAATAACCCGCCGATCTGGTTTTGCGGGCGATCAATTGCGTGTACTGGGATCCATAATCCACGATCAGGACATGTCCGGGCATGCGACCTCGTTTTGGCCCCAAACGGGGCCCGTCTTGGCGCCGCTTTTCGGCGCGTTTTCCCCAAAATGGCCGTCCCCAAACCGCCCAAAGGCCAACCTCGGCCCCCACCGCCAAGCCCCCAAAGAGCCCCTAAGAACCCTTGCCTGGCCTTGTGAAATTGCCCTTGGTCTTTTACCGAATCATTGAGGCGCTTTGCGGCCAAAAACCGTAATCGAGGTTGATTCAAGCCTAGGTTTAAAGGGATAAACCTATCAAAAACCAAGAAAGACCAAAAACCAAATTTAACGATTTTTTCGCTCCGTTGGTTAACGCAAGTCTATTATAAGCGCTCATTTTTGTCAACGCGTCGGGCCCGGCCACCATCCCCAAAAAACCCCATTTCCGCTAGCCCTTGCCCCAGCGTCCTTTCGCGTTCTCGGCCATAGCTTAAACGAAATCATTTTTCCCGATTCTCCCATTATCCAATTCCATTGAGGCCAAAAAAAAACCACTAACCGTCCCCAGCCAGCGCGCCCCCGACAGACGCGCCCCATTCCATAATAGCCCATTTGTCAAGACCTACGAAAATTTAATTTTTGACAAAAAACGCGCCCTCAAAAATCGTCCGATTTGTCAAAATTGCCCCACTATTTTTCCCCAAAAAAACCCCAACCCATCCCTTTTTCCCTTCGCCCATTTTGCCCCCAAAGGCCACCCCGCGACTCCCCGATCGACCGCAAACCTTGGCCCCCGGGCGACTTTACCCTACCGTCCTTCCCGGACCTCTCATAAAACTCGCGCCCGGCGACCGCGAAGTTTGGCCATAAGCCCCCGATATTTTCCCTCCCAAAAGGCCCAATTTATAATTTTTCGATCCGATATTTTTGCCCCACTTTTCCCCGGCCAGGTTCAAAAACTTCCTCGCTCCCGACGCCGCCAAGGCCAAGTTCTTCCCCCCGCTCGTGCCCAAGTCCCAAGCCGGACCGAAACTTCCTCGCTCCCGACGCCGCCAAGGCCAAGTTCT
>JAIRNQ010000107.1 GCA_031257955.1 Deltaproteobacteria bacterium
GAGAGCCTCTCTCAAACCACCCGGGCAACCAAAGCGAGTTTCTGACTAGCCTTAAGGCCTTCCCACAGAGCTAATCTAAGCCACTCGTTCTGGCTGGTCTGAACTTCTGGGTTGGCCCGGTTTATACCAACTGGATGGCTTTCGGCGCCTACCCGGCCAGGTGACGCTCAAGGCTCTAATTCGCCCCTGTTAGCCACGTTCGGCCTACCCAGCCCCGACCGAACTTGGCCCAAAGCTGGCGGCTAAAGCCATGGGGTCGGGTGACGGCGGCGGGGCGGCTTGGCGGGTGAGGAAAAGGCGGGGGCTGGGCCAGGCGGGAGAACAAAATGTAAATTTATAACCAATAGGTTCCATGCGTTAAGATCTTTAGCTAATTTTGGGATGATTTATGTATGATTTTTCCTTACATACGCTAAGCCTAAATAGGCCAACGACAGAGCGATCTTAAGATAATGGACCAAAATCATAGAGATAAGGCACCAGGGCACATTCAGGGCGAGCGTTTTTCGTTTTTTGGCTTTACCTTTGGGTGCGGCCTTGCTATTATAAAGTGGGGTTGATTAACGGCGTCGCCGGCCTTGTGTCAAGCGTTCGCCTAGCCCGGATTGCCTTTGTGGCGCTTATGGTTTGGTAGATCATCTGCCATATACAACCCATAGTCCCAACGGTAATATTGCCTGTTTCATTAGTTCCAGCAGCTCGTTTAGTATTTTTCTAAGTGCTTAAGGATTGCAAAATATCCGTAATCGCTTATAAAGAATATTGGATAGTTGAAATGTTTTATCTATATGTAATTTCAATGATGATATTTTGTTATCTATTGATGTTAACATTATTTCAACTCCAATTCCCTAAGCAAATTTCGGTTAAGCATGTTATAAGCACGTATAACGCCATAAAAAACCATAAATTGCAAACATACTCGGTCAGTCCCAAGAAGGTCATGGGCGACGAAGGGGAGAAAAAACTCAAACAATTCATACTGAGCAACAAAAATTTCTCCAGGTCGGTTATTTTCAGCTCCAAAAGGATTTTTGACAGCGACGTAAACCATAAGCGGGAGATCGACATCATCGTTCTCACCAAGCAAAAAATATACATTATCGAGTGTAAGAACTGGGCCGGGGAAATCGTCTCCTATAACGAGAAGAAGGATACCATCGCCTATAGGTCCAATCCCAGCGCCAAAATGGAGAAGCGGGAAAACCCGGTCAAGCTAAATAACTATAAACTAAAGCTACTTCACTCGCTGATTAACAAAAAGATCGCTCCTTTGCCCATGGACCGTTTCGTAAACAAAGTCATCTTTATCAATAAACACATGCTTTACCCAGCCAACTTGGAAGAAAGCTCCAACGTCATAACTTATAAAACCCTTTCGTCTTACTTCTCCTCCGAAGAAACCGGACAAGCCTTCAGTTTTCAGAAAGTCCTTCTGACCGGGCTCCTAAAACTAATAACCACCGAGGAACAAGCCGCCAAGACCTTGGAGTCCAAATACGGGGATCTGCCCAATTTCAGCAAAATTCTGCGCTTTCTCGACAAGCTCCCCACTTGGGACTACATGACCTTGATCGGCGACGACGGCAAAAAATTTACCCTCTCGGGCGACGTCCGTTATTTCGACAACGTCTTTAAGTCCGGGACGCCCATAAACCAGATTCGCAACATGAACGTCGAGTGTACCAGATCGCTGGTCTTGCCGGTTCTGTTTAAATATTCCACCTTAAACGGTTACGTCAAGTGGGCCAGGGGCATGAAGAAGCGGCAAGCGGCCAAGGTCCCCTTAAACTACTTCGGAACCATTTTGTTTCAACCCGCCGGAGAAATGTCCCCAAAGTCCTATAAAATTCTAGACGTCGATTCCATCACCTTGGGTAACCATAAAAAGTACTGATTATTAATCTATAGTTGGCCATAGAATTCATCTTTATGGTCGGCTATTTTTTTTCAACCCGATATCCAACCCCCTTGTAACATAAATCGCAAAAATTACTTTTCAGCCTTACCTTTTGTCATGGCCTTTGTCCCAATGGTCGAAAATTAATCATGATTTAGGCCTCGGGGGGACCGAAGCGGAACATAGCCCCGGGGTCTAAGCGGCAAAGCCGGTGCCCGTAAGCCGTCGGCGCCGGCTTACGGGCGCCGGGAGGCGGAAGGTGGGAGGCAAATGGCCGAAGGCGGGAACAATTGCCCGTTACGCGGGCGAATGGGCGCGTAATTCGTTGAAAAGTTTTGGGTTTTGAGCTATTATTTCACATCTTGGTTGGCCGGGCGGGCCTTTGGGCCTGGGCCAAGCGGGGCTTGTCCGTGCGGGAGAGGCCCGGGAGCGCTTTGGTCGGGGCCAGTTGGGAGAAAGGAGGCATTTTGAACGATCGACATAACCCCGCCGGGGTTTCCGGGGAAACCCAGGCCCATGGTCAAGGCCATGACGACTCTCATGATCGCGACCAGGGGCTTAGGCCTAACGGGCCGGTAGGGGAAGGGGAAAGAGGCGAAAACCGTCGGGTCCTCGTTTTGAGGCCGCATTCCGGGGTCTCCGGCGACATTATGGTGGCCGGCTTGGCCGAAGCCGCCGGACTGGACTCGAAGGGCTTGGACGGGCTGTTGGGGGATCTGGGCCTGGGGGATCTGGTCGGGCGGGTAATCTTGGAACCGAGGGTCCTGGGGGGCATATCCGGCCGGGGCCTTACGGTCAGGCTGGAACCGGAGCGGGTCCACCGGACCCTTAGGGACGTCGAGGATTTTTTGGGACGGACCCGGTTGGTCGCCCGGGCCAAGGATCTGGCCCTTTCGGCCTTTAAGCTCTTGGCCGAGGCCGAGGGCAAGGTTCACGGCCGGCCGCCCGAGGAAGTCCACTTTCATGAGGTCGGGGCGGTGGACAGCCTTCTGGACATCGGCTTGGCGGCGGCCCTGTTCGACCGCCTGGATCCGGCCCTTTTCGTTTGCGGCCCCTTGCCCATTTGCGACGGGACCATCGATTGCGCCCACGGGCTTTTGCCCTCGCCGGCCCCGGCCGTGGCCATCCTCCTGGAAGGCGTTCAGGTTCGTGGGCTTAACAGCGAGGGCGAGACGGTCACCCCCACCGCCCTGGCCCTCCTTAAAAGCTTTGGGGCCAAATTCGGGTCCTGGCCGGAAATGGCCGTGGAAGGCCAAGCGCTGGTCTTCGGGACCCGGGTGCTGCCCAACGTCGCCAACGGGGCCTTCTTCGCCTGGGGGACCCTCCAAGGCTAAAGGGCGTTTGGCCCAAGGCGCCCGGGGATTGAGCGTTTGCCTGGGGGACCCTCCAAGGCTAAAGGGCGTTTGGCCAAGGCGCCCGGGATTTCGCATTTTCCCAGCTACCCGCCCCGGCCGCGCCCGGGGCCCTGGAAACGTTATGAGCGACCGAGTTCAAATTCACGACCGTTCCGAGATCGAGGCGGCCTTGGCCTCCATGGCCGAGGCCATCCATGGGCGCTACCAAGCGGCGCCCGTTTTGATCGGCATCAGGCGGGGCGGCGTGCCGTTGGCCGAAAAGCTGGCCGGGCTCCTGGCCCCGAAGTACGGCCAAAAACCCGCCCTCGGGGTGGTGGACATAAACCTCTACCGGGACGACTGGACCCGGGCCCGCTCCTTTCCCAAAGTCGGCAAAACCGACATCCCCCTCAGCCTGGAAGACCGCCGGGTCATATTGGTCGACGACGTCCTTTACACCGGGCGCACGGTCAGGGCGGCCTTGGACGTTTTGACCGAGTTCGGCCGGGCCTCCAGGATTGAACTGGCCGCCTTGGTCGACCGGGGCCACCGGGAAATGCCCATAGAGGCCAACTACGTATCTTTTACCGTCAACACCTCGGACGAAGTCATCGTCGAGGTCGATTACTCCGGGGACGGCGAGGGCCGGGGCATAACCCTGATCCGGGGACGGAAAGACAACCCATAATCCCCGGGGCGGCGCCCCCCACTTTTGGGCCGGGCACTTCGGCGCTTCGGCGCTTCGGCACTTCGGTAGATCGATCGGTCGATCGATCGGTCGGTCGGTCTATCGGTCAGTCGGCCGGTCTGTCGGTTTGTCGGGCGGGCGGCCAAAGGCCGTTCCCGGCGGGTAACGGGCGGGGCCCGCGAGTGGGCGAACCGGTCGGTTCGGGCCGGCCTTTTAGCCTTTGAGATTAGCCCAAACAATCATTTGATTTTTAACGTGGAGTAACGCCATGTCAAAAGCCGCGGTATTTCTGATTAACGGTTTCGAGGAACTCGAGGCCGTTACCATCATCGACGTTTTGAGGCGGGGCGGGGTTACGGTGGATCTGGTTTCCCTGGAGCCCGGCCTGGAGACGCTCAGCAAGCACAAGATTATCATCAACGCCGAAATGACCTTATCGAGCTTCGTTCCCGAAAACTATGACATTTTGATCATCCCGGGCGGTACCATCGCTTATCTGGACAACTCGGACTTCATGTCCATGATCGCCTCCAGGGCCAAGGACAACCAAAGACTGGCCGCCATCTGCGCCGCCCCGGTCATCTTGGGCCGGCTGGGCATACTCAAGGGCCTTAAGGCCGTGTGCTTTCCGGGCCTGGAAAACGAGCTCACCGGGGCCATCACCCCCCAGGAGCCGGTAAAGGTGGTCACCGACGGTTTGGTCACCACCTCCAAGGGCCCGGCCACCGCCTTGCCCTTCGCCCTGGAAATCCTCTCCATCCTTGACGGCCAAGAAACGTCGACGAGGGTGGCCAGAGACATGCTAGTCTAAGGGCCAACCCAGCTAATCCGGCCGGAGCGCCCGGGCCGGGGCGCCCAGCCGGGCGCCCTTCGGGCACACCCGTAGGGTTAGTTGGCCGGACCGCCCGGACCTAAACGCCAATCCCCCTTCCTCGGGCCCAATTTGGGCCCGGATTCGGGGCCGGGCCCGGTTCCGGTTTTTCGTTTGGGCCGCCGCCCGGGGCGGCCGGTTTTTTTTATTTCAAGCGGGCTTTGGCGCGGCCAGGGCCCCACATAAGGATTCAACATGGCCTTCTTTAAAAGGCGACCCCATATACCCAGACCGGCTGAAGACGGCGACGGCGGTAACCGCCCGCCCACTCGCAAATCCAGAAACAAATACGACGACTACGATTCTTCCGAAGGCCCGGCCGGAAAGGTGGTCTTCAAAAGGCCAAACATGGCCACCAAAGGACCGCGGGCCGGTCGGGACGGGCCACCGCCCAAGAGGTTTTCCAAACCGGGCCCCCGCTTCCGGGACCGGGAGGAAGGATCCGGCGAGAGCGGCGGCGATTGGCCAAAGAAGCCCGGCGGCTTCAAGCGCGGCCAAGGCGGCGATTACGGGGACAAGCCCTCCCGGGGACGCCAAGGCGAGGGCCCGGCCCGCCCTTACGGGGCCGGGGCCAAGAAGGAAGGCTCGGACCGCCCCTACGCGGCTAAACGGGAAGGCTCCTCCCGCCCTTATGGGACGGGCTCCAAACGGGAAGGCTCGGACCGCCCCTATGGGGGCGGGGCCAAGCGCGGCGCCCCCTCCCGGCCTTACGGGGCCGGGGCCAAGAGGGAAGACCCGCCCCGGAGCTTTAACCCCGTTCCCAAGCCCGGCAAAGCCAGCCTCAAGGCCAGCCAACTCCTGGTTCTCCGGACCATAGTCGATCGGGAGATTCCGGCCGCCCTCAAGCGCCTGTCCGAGTCTGAGGACAAGTGTCTGAAGGTCTCCCAAAACATCCTGAACCACGCAGACGATCTGGCCAACGTGAAAGGGGAGCTGGCGGAAATACTGGCCGATCTGGATCTCGAATCCGAGACCCAAAAGGCCCTTGGGGCCATCGGCGAAAAGTGCGACCTTATCTCCCAGAAAATTAACGTTGAAGCCTCTTTTGGGGATTTGATTGGCCAAAGACTAATCAAAATCACCGACTTCCTGGAGTCGTCGCTGTCAATCTTCGAGGAGCTCATCGAGGAGCACGGCGGGGCCGAGGCGGCCAAGAAAGCCGCCCGGGCCAAACCGGCCGTAAAAACGGCCAAGCCGGCCAAGCCGAGCAAGCCGGGCAAAGTGGGCAAGCCGGCCAAGGCTGACTGGCAACGGGACGACGAATTCGCCGAAGACGACTACGCCGAAGACGACTACGACCACGACGATTACGGCCACGGCGACGAGGCCGACGACGAGGCCAATGATACCGCCGAGGGCGCGGCCGAGGGCCGCGAGGGCGGAGAGGGCGAGCCGCTGGCCGCCGAGGCCCGTCCCAAGCCGGAAGCCCCCAAAAAAATCAAGAGGGCGGCCAAGGTCACCACCGTCATCCGGGAATCGGTTCCGGCCGAGGGGGCGCAAGCCCTCGAGGCTGCGGGCTTGGGGGAAGAAAGCCCCAAGCCGGCCAAGGCGGCCAAGAAGGCCGCCAAGGAAAAGAAAAAAGCCTTAAAGAAAGAAGAGCTCTTTGGCCCGGACGACGAGGCCCTGACCCAGGACGAGGTCAACGATCTGGTCAGCAAACTCTTTAAGTGAGCCAAATCCTTCGCGGCCGAGTTTGGCCGCGAAGGTTTTGGGGGAGATTTAGTTGCCTGAGCCCAGGGACATAGGCTCGGAAAATCCGCCGCCGTCGGTCGAGTTGGAGCGGGCCACGCTTTTGTTCGGGCCCAAGACCATACTGGACGGGTTTAGCCTCTCGGTGCCCCCGGGGGCCAAGATATCGCTCCTGGGCGAGAACTCCTCGGGCAAAAGCTCCATCCTCAAGGTCATGGTCGGCTTGGCGCGGCCCACGTCCGGCCGGGTCCTCCTGTTTGGGAAAGATCCGGCGGCCGTCTCGGCCGCCGAGTTGGACCGGCTGCGGCGGCGGGTGGGCATGCAGTTCCAGGCCGGGGCCATGTTCGATTCCTTGACGGTCACGGAAAACCTCGTCCTGGCCGGACGGGAAGGCACCAGGGGCCGAGCCGGCGGAAAGGCGCGGGCCCGGGACATCCAGGAACTACTGGAAAGCGTGGGCTTGGCCCACGCCGCCCGGCGGCGGCCGTCGGAACTCTCCGGCGGCATGCGCAAAAGGGCCGCCCTGGCCAGGGCCCTGATCGCCGAGCCGGAACTGGCCCTCTTTGACGAGCCGACGGCCGGGCTCGATCCCGTCACGGCCAACCTCATCATCAATCTCCTAAAAGATCTTTCGGCCAGGCGCCGGGCGGCCATGATCTTGGCCACCAGCGACGTGGACGTGGCCAGGCGCTTTTCCGACGATCTTATCCTCGTCAGGAAAGGCCAAATCGCCGCCCGGGGCACGATTGGCCATCTGCTGGCCTCGACCGACCCCTACGTTACCAATTACCTAAGCCGCTTCAAACTGGTGGATCGGGCCTTGGCCGTGGAGGGCTGAGGCTTGCGGATCTTTCTGGCCTCCCTGGACGCCCTCCCCGAGCTTACCGATCTCACTTGGCCAAGATTGGCCGCCCCCTTGGCCCCCCACCGGGCCCAAAAGGCCCTGGCCATGGCCCGGGAAGGGGATCGCCGGCGCGCCCTTCTGGCCGGGCTGGCCTTAAGGATGGTTTTGGGGGTGGCCGCCGACGGGGATCTGGCCTTCGGGCCGGACGGCAAACCTTTTTTGGCCAAAGGCGGTCCAGAGTTTAGCCTCAGCCACTCCGGGGGCCACGTGGCCCTCTCGGTCGGTGGCCCGGCCCACGGCCTAGACGTCCAAGAGCTTCGGGACAAGGCCGTCCCGGAGAGCCTGGCCCGCTGGGCCCTATGCCCGGAGGAACTGGCCCTTTTGGCCCAAAACCCCGACCCGGCCCTCTTTACCCGCCTCTGGGCCATGAAAGAGGCCTACGTCAAGGCCACCGGCCGCGGCCTCTCCGGGGGCTTTGGACACTTTTCCGCCCTACCCCCGGCCCCGGGTCCCCGAACGGTCGAGGGCCGCTCGGTCTGGTTTTACTTGGCCGATCTGCCCGGGGCCACCCTGGCCCTGGCCTGCCTGGGCCCCTCTTTCCCGCCCTCGATCCTCAGTCTCGACGGCCGGTTAAGGCGCTGGGCCGAAAGCCTGCCGGGTCAGGATCCGGACCCGGGCCCTCCCCTTTACCGCCCCCCGGGGCGACCAAAACGGTCGGGGCCGGATTGGGACTTTGGGGCCAATCCCGGGGTCGGTCTTTAACGCGCCCTGGGGGCCGCGGAAAGCGCCCTTGATTGGACATGTATTCTCATGTATTCTTTCTGGAAATCATTTTTTTGATTTTTCGGTTGACATCGTTAAATTTTTGGATAAAATAAATCAGCGTTCGTTCATTCGGGCGCCCTAGCGACTTTCCTTAAACGATAATTTTTGTCAAACAAGTAACCTGGCCGGGAGCTCGCGATTCGTCGCCGGGCCGGCAAGAAATTTTGCCGCTCCCTCCCGCCACTCGGCTCGCCCCTTTGGGGCGATCACTGACCGAACGGGCTTCTCACCCGTTTGGGCGGCGCGGGTGACCGTTACCCCGCCGGTATCCCGCGGTTCCCCGGCTTTGGGCCGGGGCATTGGCCACCCTTTAAACCTGAGATCGGAGGCGCCACTAGCCAAACCTGCGTTTATCCGGGAAACGGGCCGCCCTTTCGGGCGGACATTCGCCCAGCCCTCCCCTTTCCCGAAACCCCGCCTTGATGACCGGAGGCGAACCCTCGACCTTCCGGACTAACCGTCAAGCTCCAGGCGCAGGTTGTCTGTCAAGACAGTCCGAATAACCAAAGGGCCCGTCCCCATCCGGCCCGGCCCCAGGCGAGAGACAATTTATGCAAAAATTCCGGTGTGTGACCGAGCGTTGTTCCAAGCGACTGGCTTTAACGGTCGCCTTGGCCTTCATGCCGATCTTGGCCACAGCTTGCCAGAGTACTTCACTAGGTTTTCGCCCTTTCTCTAGTATTTTTAAGCCCTCCGCGCCCCCGGCGGCGGCAGACCGCGACCCCAATCCCCAACAATACGATTTGGCCGGTCTCAATTTGGCCGATCCCGAATCGGCCGAGCCCGAATCGGGCTCACCCGAATCGGCCTCAATCGATTCGGCGGCGACAGATTTAACCGTAACCGATTCGGTCTCAACTGATTTGGCCGTAACCGATTCGACCTCAGCTGATTTGGCCGACCTTGGGGAGGCCCAAAGCGACCCGGTTTACGTGGCCAGTCTCGGGGAGGCCCAAAGCGGCCCGGTTTACGTGGCCGATCTCGAAAATGACCTAAGCGATCCGGCTTACGCCTCCGAACCGGTGGCCGCCGGGGAAGCGACGGACGCATCGTCCGAGTTGGCTGGCCTCACCGACCACTCCTTCGAT
>JAIRNQ010000113.1 GCA_031257955.1 Deltaproteobacteria bacterium
AGTCATATTCATCGATCAACACGGCGACCCTTTCTCCGCTAGCTCTATTAAGCGCATAAACCATCTCGCGCAGCATTCCGCCGAGGGTCACGGCGGTAAGTTTGTCCAGGCCGGTTCGCGCGGCTTCGTCCCTGAGCGTTTCGGAGATACTATTTTCCAAGGCGGCCGTGCTTCCGCAAGCGCCGATCATGTCCAGGTGGACTATCGGGTATGGTTTAAAGTCGTAGTCTGAGGAATCTATCCACAATCCTTTAAAATACTCCCGGTGGCCTCGCAATAGCTCATGGGCCGCCCCGAGCAGAAGTGATTTTCCGAAACGACGGGGACGGGACAGGAAATAGCAACCTTTCTTTTTCAAGATAGGATATAAATATTTCGTTTTATCCACGTAAAGAAGGTCATTTTCTCTTATTTTCCTGAAAGATTGGCCTTGGCTTGGCAGCGCGCGCAAAATTGTCTCCTTTCCGTCAGGCTGAAATCGCGGTTACTTGAAAGACCTGTCCCGCTGGAAAGATATGAACAGAGTGTCACCGGTTAAGGCGTTAAGACAAGGGTTTATCCGATAGCCATACTTGCTTTCTCCATGACGATACAATTGGGCATGCCATAGGGTGGGACAACCGAGGACGTCTTCGGCCAGCAGTGGTCGTCCGCCAAGCGGAGAGGATAACTCTCAGAGCCACGGAGTGATAAATATCGAATTCAGTGAGGGCGAACTTCGACTTGGGTCCCGCCAGTCAGCCCGTGAACGGGTAAGGCTTTATTTGGCGCGGATTAGGGTATTGGTGGGGTAATAGCCGCTCTTGACGGTGACGTTGGGCAGTATCTTGCAGCCAGGGGCGATGAGAACGCCCGGGCTGGTCACGCTGTTACAGCCCGTCTCGACCCGATCGCCCATAATGGCCCCGAATTTTCTGAGGTTTACCTCCTGGGTTTGGCCGTCGGCCACGAACCGGAAAGGGGACCCGAGCATTTTTAGGTTGGCCAGTTTGGTGCCCGCCCCCAGGTTCACGTCCTGGCCCAGGACGCTGTCGCCCAGGTAGGCGAAATGGCCGGCCTTGGCCCCTTGAAACAACAGGGTGTTTTTGGCTTCGGTGGCGTGGCCAATCACGCAGTCGGCCACGGCCAAGACCGAGCCCCGCACGTAAGCGCCCTGTCTGACCTCCGTTCCCTGGCCCAAGACGGTGGGGCCTTTGATCATGGCCCCGGTTTCCACCAGGACCCCCGGACCAATCTCGATCCGATCGTCGGCCAAAAAAGCCCCGGGCAGTATCAAGGCGGCCCCGGGCAAGGCCTCGCCGTCCTTCCAACAGACAAAACGCCCGTCCGCCCCGTCCAGTCGAAAAGAAACCCCAAAGACGGTTTGGCCGTCAAAGAGGGCCACCGGCTCGGTCACCAGAGAGCCTTTCTTTAATATTTCCGAAACGTTTGGCTTTATAATCTGCCTAATGGTTGGCTTGATGGATAACAACAGTTCCCAAACGCATTCAACCTCGGCCAACATGCCGGCCAAAGGATGAGACTCGGCAATGGCAAAGAATTTATCCGGTTTAAAACACTCCATGTTCTCCGCATCCCACATTTAAATCTCGAAAAGTACCAAAATCCGCCTACCCCCGGCGGCCGCCGGGTCGGCCAGATCGGGCCCCTGGCCCGGTTTGGCCGGGCCGCAATAATCCACGCCTTTCTTCGCCTTGATGCCTTGGCGGTAGGCGTGTTTAACCTCTCGCATCTCGGTGACGGTGTGGGCGAGATCGCAAAGCTCCTCCGGGCAATCGCGCCCGGTGATGACGATGTCCTGATCCTCGGGTCTAGTCTCGATAAAGTTTTTGGCCCAGCCCAAAGGCACCAAGCCTAGGCTTACGGCCACGTTTAGCTCGTCCAGGACCACTAGGTCGGCCTCCCGTCGTCTGGCCTCGGCTTCCCCCATGGCCACCTTGGCCATTTCCAGATCGGCCTCCTTTGGCCGGTCGCCGACAAAGCCCAGCCCCAGCTTGGCAAAATATAGGCGGTCGGGGTGTTCCCGGGCATACTCGTCCAGAAAAGCGCTCTCCCCGGTGGATGCGGATTTGATGAATTGAAGAAAAAGGACCCGGCGGCCATGGCCCAAGGCCCGCAGGGTCACCCCCAGGGCGGCGGTGGTCTTGCCCTTGCCTGGGCCGGTGTTTACCAAAACCAATCCCGAGCTCATCTATCGTCCTCCAGCCGGCACCAGCCGAAAGGGCCCCTGGGCCTTTCGGGCCGGGCTTGACAAAAGCCCTGGCAAAAGCGATTATTGATCGTCATTGAGGCTTAACCCCCGGGTCCCGGCCAATCGTCCGGCGCCCGCCAATTACCTCCGGCCCCGTTTGGGCCGGGCCCGGCCCAAACGGGGCCGGCAAAACAAGGCTTACCATGTGCGGCATTATAGGCATTCTGGGCAAAAATAACAACGTCGTCCCCCAAATCATGGCGGGGCTAAAGCTATTGGAGTACCGCGGTTACGATTCCACCGGACTGGCCATACTGGACGGGCAAGGCGCCTTGGTCAGGCGGCGGGCCTCGGGCAAGATCTCGGCCCTGGTCCAGAAACTGGAAGCCGATCCCCTAAGCGGCGACGTCGGCATCGGCCACACCCGCTGGGCCACCCACGGGGCGGCCACGGAATCCAACGCCCACCCGCTGGCCACGGACAAAGTGGCCGTGGTCCACAACGGCATAATCGAAAACTACCGGGACATCAAAAACGAGCTTTTGGCCAAAGGCCACGTCTTCGAGAGCCAGACCGACAGCGAAGTGGCCGCCCGGCTGATGCACCAGATGCTCTCCGAGGGGATGGGCCCCCATGAGGCCACCATGGCCGTCTTGGCCCGCCTGGAAGGCGCCTTTAGCCTGGTATTTCTCTTTGCCGGTCGGCCGGATCTGCTGATCGGTGCCAGAAGGGGCTCACCGTTGGCCGTGGGCTCTGGCCAGGGATCGCTGTGCCTGGGTTCCGACGCCATCGCCTTGGGGCCCTTCTGCTCGGAAATCGTTTACCTGGAAGACGACGACTGGGTGGAACTGACCTCCCGCGGGGCCGTGGTCCGGACGGCCTCGGGCCAGGAAGCCCGGCGTCCCGTCTCCCGGATAGATTCCTCCTATCAGCTAAACCTGGGCAAGAGCGGCTACCGCCACTTCATGCTCAAGGAAACCCTTGAGCAGCCCCAGGTGGTCGGCGACACCCTCTCGACCTTACTGGAAAACGAAAGCGGCGGCTTGGAACTGCCCGCCCTGCCCTTTGACTTGGCCAAGGCCAGCCGCCTGGGGATAGTGGCCTGCGGAACCTCTTACTACGCCTCCCTGGTGGGAAAATACTGGATTGAGAACTTGGCCCGCCTGCCGGTGGACGTGGACGTGGCCTCGGAATTTCGCTACCGCAACCCGGTACTGGACCCCAAGGGCGTATCGGTTTTCGTCTCCCAGTCCGGCGAGACCGCCGACACCCTGGCCGCCCTCAAGCACTGCAAGGCCATGGGGCAAAAACTCCTAAGCATAGTCAACGTCCGGGGCAGCTCCTTGGCCAGGGAGGCCGACGGGACCTTTCTGACCATGGCCGGCCCGGAATTCGGCGTGGCCTCCACCAAAGCTTTTACCGCCCAGCTGACCCTCTTGGCGGCCATGGCCATAAACCTCGGGACCCGCCGGGGTGTTATCGGTCGGGCCGAGGAAAGCCGGCTGACCCGACTCCTATTGGAGACCCCGGCCCACATGGCCGAAATCCTGACCAAGGACGAGGCCATCAAAGAAATTGCCAAGACCGTCATCGCCCCGGCCAGGGACGTCCTTTACCTGGGCCGCGGCCACAATTATCCCCTGGCCATGGAGGGGGCCCTAAAACTAAAGGAACTCTCTTACATACACGCCGAAGGCTATCCCTCGGGGGAGATCAAACACGGGCCCATCGCCCTGGTCGACGAGACCGTCCCGGTGGTCATCCTGGCCCCGACTGACCAGCTCTTTCCCAAGATCCTCTCCAACCTCGAGGAAGTGCAGACCAGGGGCGGGCAAATCGTTTTCGTCGGGGACTCCCGCGGCTACGATCGCCTTACCCGCGAACCGGCCGGCCGGATAATCGTCGGCCAAGTCGATCCCTTCGTGGCCCCGATAGTCTACGCCATCCCCGTCCAGCTTTTGGCCTACCACGCCGCCGTTTTTAAGGGTACCGACGTGGACCAACCCAGGAACCTGGCCAAAAGCGTCACCGTGGAATAATCCCCCGATATCCCCAGCCCCGGGCCCCCCAGCCCCAGGCTTGGGGGTCTGGGCCGGTCACTCCCCCGCCCCCGCCGGGGCGGGCGCTTCCGGCCCGGTCGCGTCTGGCGCGGGCGATTTTGGCCCCTGGTCGGTGGCCTCGGTCGTTTTGGCCGCGGCCGGTTCTGTCGCGGCCGGTTCTGGCCCGACCGAGTCTGTCTCGGCCGATTCTGTCTCGGCCGAGTCTGGCCCCTGGTCGGGGGGCGCGGGCTGGCTACCCAGCGACTTTAGGGCCTCTAGGTTACCCCCCTGGGCCGACTGGTCCAGCCAATAGGCGGCTTTTTCCTGGTCCCGCTCCACCCCGACCCCTTGGGCGTAGCGCTGGGACAAGAGGTATTGGGCCTGGCCGTGCCCCTGTTCGGCCGCCTTTAGCTGCCACTCGGCGGCTTTTTCTTGATCCTCGGCCAGTCCTCCCCGCCCTAGCGCCCGCATGAGGGCCAATCGGTGCT
>JAIRNQ010000143.1 GCA_031257955.1 Deltaproteobacteria bacterium
GGGGCCGCGCCAAATAGGCCGGCGTGGCCGGCTTGGCCGCCCAGGAAAGCGGCGTTGTCGTCATGGACCCGCCCCAGGGGCACCGGGCCCAGGACTTTGGCCCCGGGCCAGTTGAGCGGGCCGCCCAGCCTGGGCCCATCCTCGGTCGGGGCCACGGGGATTTTTAAGGGATCCGGCCGATAGCCGGTCGCCGTAAGTCCCAGGGGCTGGGCTATCTTCTCGGCGAAAAGGCTCTTTAAATCCTTTTGATAAATAGCCTCCAAAACAAAGCCGAGAAGGATAAAATTTAAGTCGCTGTATAGGGTTTTTTCGCCAATTTTGGCAACCCTAGGCTCGTTTAAAATGGTTTCAATCAGCCGACGGCGATCTTTCAAACCGTCGTCCAGAAAGTACGGCCTCCAGGCCGGCAGCCCGGACCGGTGGGCCATTAAATGGCCAATCCGTAGCCCTTTGGCCACCTCCGGCAGGGTCAGGCCAGCCGCCCGCTCGCCCCAGTTGTCTGGGCCGCCCCCATGGCCAGGGTCGCGACCGTGGCCCCGGTCGGCCTCGCCGGCCAGCGCCAGTACCGAGCCCAGCTCGGAACCAAGACCCAGGCGACCTTCCCCCACGGCCATCATGGACAGATAAGTGGTGGCCAGGATCTTGGTCAGCGAGGCCAGATCGTAAACCAGCTCCCGGTGGACCGGGAGGCGGTCGCGGGTTATTCCCCTTTGGCCGGCCCAAAGGTATTTTACCTCACCACGGGCCGGATGGCCGTGGGCCAGGACGCAACCGGGGAAAACCTTTTGCTTAACCGCGTCCCCCAGAAAGGCCGACAGGCGGCCTTCCAGCCGGTCGCCCTTATCCCCGTCGATCAATTGACCTCCAAGAGCTGGGTTAAGAGTTCCTGATCCCTGGCCACTTTCTGCGAGAACTCCATGCGGTCGTCCTGGGGCATGGGTTGGCCTTGCTGTTCGGACAACACCGTTTCCGGATCGACGAACTGACCCTTGCGCCGGATCCTAAAATCCAGATGGGGTCCGGTGGCCAAGCCGCTGGCGCCCACGTTTCCGATTAAATCGCCCTGTGATACCTTGGTCCCTTTGGTTATCCCTTTGGCTATGGCCGAAAGGTGGCCGTACATGGTTATGATGTCGCCCTCATGGGCTAGGACCACCAGCCTACCGTAGCCGCCCCTAAAACCGGCGTAATCGACCACCCCGTCGGCCACGGCCGAGACCGGCGTCCCGGTCGGGGCGGCGTAATCCACCCCCAGATGGGGCCTGACAATCTTCAGTATGGGGTGAAGCCTGGCCTTGGTAAAGCCCGAGGAAATACGCGAATACTGAAGAGGCGATTTAAAAAAGGTTTTTTTGATGCTCCTAAACTGGGCGTCGTAATAACCGTCCTCGCCTTCCTTGCTCACGTGGCGATAGAACTCGTACCTCTGATCTTTGTTGGTGAAGCGGATCATCTCAATGATGGGCTTCGAGGCCAAATGCCCGTCCTGGTATTCCCCCAGAAACATAATCTGGAAACTGTCGCCGGTTCTTATGTCCGAAACGAAATCGATCTGCGAGGCCAGCAAATCGACGATCCTCATGATTAGATTAGGCTCCAAGCCGGCCTTGTCCGCCGCCTCCCAGAAAGTGGCCGACACGGTTCCCTGGGCGGCCTGGTGGATGGGCCTGGGCGGGGAGCCCAATTCGACCAAATAAAATCCGTCCGGGCCCCCGGGCAAAAATATCAAAGGCCTCGAAGCCCCCACCGGGCGGTATTCCAGACGTTCCAGATCGTCGGGCTTTCTTTCCGACGAGGCCCACCAGGCCGAAAACTCTTCGCCGGGCATGACCTTGGTCAGCATTTCCTTGGTTTCCAGCACCTGGTAAAAGGCCCGCCTTTGCTCCTGCGAGAGCGAAAGCTTTTCCAGGGCGGCGCTCAAGGTCCCGCCGCTCTGGACCTCGTAAACGTCCCGGATCAGATTGTCCCGCCACTCGCCCTCGGCTTCCAATGAGCCCGGGCTTATCTCCACCGGCGGCGGGGCTGGGGCCTCGACCGTGGGCGCCGCGGCTTCCGACTGAACCGCCGGGGTCGGGGTCTCTTCCTCCGGCGGCGAGAGACTGGAAATCCCTCCCCAAATGATAACTATGGCCAAGGCGGCTATGACCACGCCCCAAATGGCCGGTTTGGATGGCCTAAAGGGCTTTCCGCCCGAGGGGCCTTTCCCCCTACCCGAGCCCCCGTCTTCCGGGCCCCGGGCCTCCCGGTTCACCCGGTTCTCCGCGGTATCCCCTTTAACCTCGTCGTCCTCAAAATCTTCGCCGTCGCCGTCGCCTCCGCCGTCCCCGGCGTTCTTTCCGCTTCGGCCGCCGTCCCCGTTACCTCCGCTATCCCCGTTCCCGCGACTATTCCCGTTCCCGGGGGCTGGCCGGTTCCCCTTGGCCCCTGGGCCGGTCGGCGACCCCTCGGGCCCTTCGGCCCCAAGGGCAAGCGATTCGCCGATAAACTCCCCAGGCGAGGGCTCGAGCGGCCGCTCCCGGACGAACTCACCCGTCCGGATCTCGAAACTGCCCGGATCGGCCCACCGTCGCCCGGCTGAAGGACGCCCTAGGGATGGGGGAAGCGTTGCCTGGGCATCCGAATCGTCGTCCAGGTCCAGCCCGGAAAGATCCAAATCCTCGGGCAGACCACCAAAATCGCCGCCCCCGGACCCAGACCCGAAAGAACTCGATCCTCGCGACTCGCGCTTGCCCGGGAAGGCCGCGCTGGGTACCTTAATCCTCTCGGAGACGTGCCCGGAAGCCATGTCCAGGCTGCCCTTCCCAAAAGTTATGGCTTGGGCCCCCTCGGCCGACACCTTGGCCCGGCCGCCCGCCCTGGGAACGGCCATTCTACGGCCCCCGGATGAAAACAACCGCCCAAAGGCCCTGCCAAGGAAGGATCTTCTGAGACCGTCCGCGAAACGGTTTTTGGCGGATCTATTGAATCTGGGTTTTCGTTTTTTATTGACCATACTTCGCCGTAAATCAGCCCTTAGCGAAAAAAAGTCCGCAAAGGGTCGCGGCGGCCTCCCTGTTTTACCTATGTTTGGCGGTGCCGAGGGCCTGACTCCCTCGCTTTCCCGGCCCCAACCGACCCGGTTGCCGGCTAAAAAAACGGGGCCGCCAACCTTCCGCCATGTACGGAAAATCCCTTGGCCGTTGGATAATTCTACCCATTTATGGCGAAATAATCAACGTTTATTTAGAATGTTTCAAATTTCAGTCAATAAATTAGCTTAAGACGCCCAAGCCAACGCGATAACCCCACCAAACAAGGGCCTCATGGAAGCCCAATCTAAATTACCATTTTTTTCAATCGCCTATCCCCGCCAAACCTACAAACAAATCCATATTCTCTATATTGCCCTTACCTTAAGGCCACGGCCACGATCATGCCCCTCAGAAAAATCAATCATGGCAATCTTTCGCCCCAACGAATCGCCTTATCTCCCAAAGTCCAGACCCCGTCCGGCCCCGCTGGCCAAAGCCCCACCGGTTCCAACCCGACCCTCTCGCCGCGCTCCCCGCCGGTGCCCACCCGACCCTCTCGCCGAGCTCCCCACCGGCGTCAACCCAACCCCCTCGCCGCGCTCCCCGCCGGTACCAAAGGGCCACAGGGACCGGGGCCAAGGCCTTAATCTGGATTATCCCAGCCCACAAGCTCTTTCATGAGAATCCCGCCCAAAAATGCCAGCGCCTCGAATTCCATGTAATCCCCGCTGCGGCTATCGTACATGATCCTAAACTCTGGCCCAAACTCTTCGTCCGGTTCCTCAAAGACGAGCTTTAAGGGAATCCTCGGAAAAGCGTCAAACACGTACTCCCGGGTCTGGCTACGGGCCCCCGGTACCACCCGCCCGCCGATTCTCAATACGGCTCTCTCCAAGGCCTCCGGGTCCCTCCCGTACTTTCTGGCCAAAGGCTTGGAAATGGCGTCCCGATCGAAAGCGCCCTGCCCCGTCCCGGCCGGTACCCCAGAAAGGACGCTAAGCTTGACGAAATCCCCCGAAGCCGCCGATCGTCCCTTGGACATGGCGTAGTGGGCCACCAAACTCAAATGATTAAAACTGGTGGGTTTTCCGTCCAAAACCTTAGCCCCGCCGTTTTCGACCAGATAGTCCCGCTCGAAAAAACGCACCACCACCCCGCCGTCTGGGTGGGGCGCCAGCCCCAAGGGTTCGGCGTTGGCCTCCAAATCGAAGCCCACCAAACTCTCGGCCACCCAGTCGTAGATCTTTTCGTAGCCGCTTTTCCCGGCCCCCTTGTCACCCAAAACCGGTCCGTTGGCCGTCCCCTTAGCCGCTTCATTTATCGGTCCTTTAGCCTGACGGTTGTCCGGCCCATGGTCCGAGCCATGGCCCAGGCCCTTTTCCGGTGCCCTGTCTTTTCCGTCTTCCATAAGCCTCCCCCAAAACCGTCCCCAAGCGGCGACCCGCCAATAAAGATTCGGTCATAAGCCGTGACCCGCCGATAAAGGCTTGGCCATAAGCGACGACCCGCCGATAAAGGCTTGGCCATTAAAAGTTCCCGGGCCGGTTTTCTTCCCATTATATCAGCCCCACTAATTCTGGCTAGCCCCAAAAAAAGCCGGGGCGAACCCCTCTCGAAAGAGGGGCCGTCCCGGCTTGGATATCGTTCGACTGGCTAGCTTAGAACTGGTAGCCGAACCTGAAGCCTCCGGAGAAGCCTCGGATGTTGCCGCCGTAGAACTGAAAGCCAGCCTCGGCGTTCCAAGGCCTGTCGTCGGTGGAATGAAAGATGACGCCAACTTCGCCGATACCGGTCGTCCCGCCAAACTTCTCAGACCGAAAGGTCAAGCCCCGAACTTCGCCGGAAGCCCTCTCTGAGAAGTCGTGTTCGGCGTAGGCGCCAAAATAGTAGGAAATGCGAGGGGTGTGGTCGCGGGAGTAGCGCAAACCGGCCCTGACCCGATGGGAATCTATTCCGTTGAAAGATATGTCATGACCATCAACGTTAATGGTTTTGCCTTGCTGGTGCGTGTAGTAATAACGGCCGACGAAATCCAGCTTGGAGACGTCGTTGATCTGGTGCTCATACCCGAGGCCAACGTGGGCGGCAAAGAAATTGGTGGTGTAGCCGTAATCCAACGGCACATCAACCCCGGCTTGGTTTGTGACGGTAAGATCGAGTGAGTCAAACTGCGAATACAGCCAGCCATACCTGGCGGCCGCTTCCAACCTGAAGCCGTTGTCCCACTTTTGTCTCATGATCAAGCCAAAATCGATGGAACTAAACCGGCCCTCGGCCTTGATATCGGGGATGTGGCCGGGCCCATAGTTGGCGTAAACGTGGTATTTGGCCAGACCGCCCTCGATAAACCCGGCCAAAAGGAACCTTGAGGAATCGAAAGGCTTCTGGAAAGCCACGCCTATCAAGGCCGTGGCCATGTTGATGTCGACCTGGACCTTATGTCCCATTTCGATGTAGGTCCCGTCCATACCGGCAAAAGGAGACCAGGTTTGCTTGGTCCTTTGCAGGGCCATATCCGCTTGCTGGTAGCTGTGATCGGCCAACCAGTTGGCCGTGTTAACCAGATAGCCCATGCCGGCGGCCTGTGCGTCGGCCATCAGGCTCGTCTCGGGAACCAAAGTAAGCGGATTGACGTTTTGGGGTAGAATAAGAATCAACTGCTGCATATTGGCTTGTATATTGTTATTGTCATCTGTAAATCCATCGTTAGTTACATACATGTCTACTTTAAAAAGGCCCGCCTTAACCTCGACTATCTCGTTAGCCGGCATCTTGTTCTCATCAAAGTTGTTATCGTCCATGGAGTCAATTAAATAGAACCTAACGTCGCCAACTTTAGCCGCCTCAACGATATCGTCCAAAACCGATGGGGAATTAAAGACGCTTACCGTCGATCCGCTAAGATCTATTTCATCGGCTAAATGCGTGGCCTCCACCTGCAACAGAGCTGTGCTTGTTTTATTGATAGTAGTATTGTCAAGGTTAAAAAGTAAATTTCCATGTAGGCTAACCTCATATGGTAGCCATTTAGTTGGTCGGCCGTTGCTAGGGTCGAGAGGGTCGTGAGGGTTATGATAAATGCCATTTATTTGTAGTTTCCCGCCCGATTCCTGATATATCCTATGGTTTATCGCAAGTATTTGATTGCCTGCCACAAGCTCAACATCGCTGTCAGAATGAAAATTAATTGTATTTTTATCGTTATCAGCAAAAGTTTGGTTAACGGCAATATTATTTTCCCCTGCCCATCTTAAGTATCCAGGTCCATTAATATCCATAGTAAAGGCTTTATCATTGTTTTGAATAACTCTTATGGGATCGCCAAGATAGATGGAACTATTAGGTTGGGCATCAACTATTAATTGAGCATCAGCCTCTGACTCATCAGGCGTAACCGTTATGATAGAGCCATTATATGCATATTCAGGGATTGTACCCATATAAACAGAATTTGGAATTTCTTTATTATCAAAATGAATAATATTATTTTCTATCCATAATCCATCTCCACTAGTCGCCCTTAAAGTTAACTTAGCAGGTTGGTTATATGTAATTACTCCAGTATCTACGACAATAGTACCATAAACACCATACCCATCTGATACTGATGCGTTATTATAAGCGAGACCTCCAGTTAAGTCAGCGTAAAAATCATTGTCAGCGATCGTGCTATTTTCGATGATTAGCCCATCGCCAAAGCTACCATACGCATAAATTATGCCTCCATAAATAATACCATTACGAGCAGTTATAGTATTATACTCGATCAATGTATTAGATATTTTACCAATAGATGTTAAAGGATTGCTAGAGGCAGCCCCAGTAACTCCAATTATGCCGCCACCATCTAAAAAAGTATTAACCATAACACTATTGTTAGATATTGTATTGAAGTCAATTATACCTAAGGAAGCATAACCATTAGATTGAGCTCCTAATATACCGCCACCTTCGATAAAATAAGCACTTATATCGGAGCCTTGTATATCGTTATACGCAAAGTAAGCGATAGAAGCCGCTTCACTAGCCGTTGTGTTGGCGGCACCAACTATGCCACCTCCATAAAGGCCCCTAGAGACCGATACTGTAGTGTCTTCAAAGACGTTATTTGTGAAACCAACTTGTGGGTCTTGTTCATCAAATGATGCGCTAACGCCTGTTTTAGTCGTCACCCCCGCGATACCGCCACCAAATAAGTCAAGGCCGGCATTGACTGTATTGCCCTCAAACTTATTATTATCTAAAGACGTTAAAACTGCGCCTATATCATCTTTTGCATTTGTAAGTCCAGCATCTGGGTCAGCCTGGGCACCAACTAAGCCACCACCATATATGGTTCCAGAAGCTGATACCGCATTATCTAAAAATTGGTTATATTGAACTTGACCTATCCGACCTACCACGGCGGCGGAGACGCCAATTAGGCCGCCGCCTAATATTTCGCCTTTATACGTCATTGTCTGGTTTGGGCTATTGGATGTAACCGATATATTTTGAAAAATGCTGTACCTAACGGTCCCGATTTCAGCGAGTTGTGTATATCCCCTGACGCCGATAACGCCACCGCCATTTATGGCGCCATCACCGCCATTATCGCCAGCAGTTACCTCAATATTATAGAATATGTTTCCCTCCGCATTGGCGAGGTGGGCGCTTTCAGCAGCTAAGGTCGGATCTTGAGTAGGGTCGTCTGGTTTGATTTGATCCGGGTTCGCATCCTTGGTTTGTAAGCCCACGATGCCGCCACCTCTAATATATGAATTCGTTGAAACCACAATTCCGCCAAAAAAATTGTAGGTTAAGGACTCTAACCTAGTGGCTGCCTCGCTGAGGCCATTTAAGCCTATAACGCCACCGCCCCTAATTGAATATTCAGCGCTAACGGTAATACTTGGATTCAATGGATTCGAACCATTCCCAAAAATATTTCCAGTAACGTTACCCAGATACGATCTAGTCGTTTCTAGTGTATTTTGGCTATTGTTATTAACTCCCAAAATACCGCCACCCATGATGATATCGCCTGAAGTTATTGTTATTTGATCAAATACGTTATTTGCGAAGGTATTTAGGGTTGCGGCACCTGGGTCAGGGCCTGGCGAAGAAACGGCGTTAACGCCTATGATGCCCCCGCCTTCTATGTACGGTTTGCCATAAGTGACTGGGTCAACCGTGTTTGTTGTGGTAACCGATAATTCGTTGAAATAATTTCCTTGGATCGTATCAATAGTCGCAGAGTTGTCCGTAGCTCTTACGCCAATTATCCCACCACCGGCTACCCAATGATTATCTCTTATGCTATCAAAAACTATATTTATATTTTGGAAAGCATTATTATTTATTTGATTAAGACTTATTGGCTGGCTATTAGTATTATTTCCACCGATAAATGGATTTGTAATTCCACCTCCATTAATTGGAGTAGCGTTAAAAGTGTATTCTAAAGTCGCCCCGGTGAAATCAAACTGTAAATTGGTTAAACTTAAGTTATCTCTAGCCGTATGAACAGTTATTATTTGAAAGTTATCAAAATTCGATGCAGAGGCCGTGCTTAAAGTTCTTGAAACCCCTGATAATGTTGTGAGCGTTCCGGCCATATTTCCTAAAGAAACGATTAAATCGTCGATTGGAGTAGTAAAATCAACAGTGGATAAATCTAATACCTTTGGATTAGCTATATTTGGTATAATAATTGTATTTATTGTCGAGCTGATTGTGCCTGAATAGCCACTGTTAACGCTACCAGATAGGTTCAAATTGACTTTACTGGTAGGATTATCGATATGTCCCGTGGCTAAATAAGACAGATTATTTTGTATCACAATCGTATCATTGCTACTCACGGATGGCCCGTTAAGAAATGTTTGCAAATCTGCAATAGTTGATCCGGTATAATCAACCGCCTCGGCGGAGGCGGGCAAAAGCCAGACGGTCATGGCCAGGGCCAAGACAAGAACGGCGTGGGATAGGGTTTTTGAGCCAAGGCCCGCTGAAATGTTTCTCCTCGCTATCTCAATAGTCGGCACGATTAACCTCCTCATAAAGTTAAACGTTTATGGAACTGGCAATGGCTTTACGAAAAAAGGAACGGCGTGGGCTGTTCCTTTTGCCCATTTCGTGAAAGCCATTATAATGTTAGGTAAAACTAGTAGGGATTTTGCGAGTAGAGGGCCTGATGGGGCGGGTTAACTCACAAAAATCAAACATGATAAAAAAGTTTGGATAGGCTTTGTTATTTCGCCATCGACACTCCGTTTTTCTAAAGTGGTCCTGTATATTGGGGCCGTGATTTTAGGCGTTCAGGTCGTCAAGAGATAAATGAACAGTCGTTTGTTCGATAATGGGGTAAAAAAAGTTTTGTCCTAAGATAAGCTAGCTTTAGACCTGAAAAGTACAAACTATGACATTACTATTATGCCACATTTTTTTGCCAAATAAAAATATTTTAGTCATGTTACTAAGTTAGTATCTAAGTTATGGATTTTACGTGGTTAATTTTGAGGCTAAGGGTTTTGGGACCGATAATGGCGAAAATTTTCAGGCCAACTTTGTGGCGTCATTGCGAAAATCGATGTTTTCCTTGACTTATCGGCTTTCTTTCCAAAGACCTAAAGCGCGATTCCAAGTAAACTTTTCCCACAATGATTTGCGCCGCATCCTTTACAATAATTTGGAGCTTTGGTAGAATCTTTTTACCTCTACAGGGTCGTGGCCTAAAAATTCTATTTGACCGCGCCTTATTATGGCTTCATCCTTAGGGCCCATTTTGGGGTGGGAAGTCACAAAACTAACGCCTTTGCCATTCCCTTCCACCCGGGCGCCGGAAGTCGGAAAGGCAAATCGTTAACCCTAATCGGAGGCTCGTTGTCGTAAACGTAAGTTACGTTACTCTTAGCGCCCCGCGTGGGTTCCACGAACGAAACGAAATCTCATTTTTCTCCGGCACAGGGCCTCCTTAGAAGGCCCTTAATGGTGAACTGACAAGGAGACGTAATGGCTGGAGTTAACAAGGCCATTTTGGTAGGCAACTTGGGCAAAGACCCAGATCTCAAATACACTCAAACCGGTAAGGCCATGGTCAACTTCTCGTTGGCCACTACCGAACGCTGGGGCGGCGAAGACCGGACCGAGTGGCACAACATCGTTATGTTTGATCGTTTAGCCGAAATCGCCAACGACTACCTTCGTAAAGGGCGCACGGTTTATATCGAAGGTCGCATTCAAACCAGATCTTGGGAAGACCAAAACGGCAACAAACGGCATATCACTGAGATTGTCGCCTCAAACATGCAGATGCTCGGTACCCCCAGAAGCGAGCAGGATCGCCGGGACGACGGTTATTCGAGACCGCCCAGACCGGAACCCAGGCCGCTTCCACCCAGGGGGGCACCCCCCGCCGAAGCCGCCGGCAAACCGGAAGACTTGGCCGATCCCGAATCGGACGAGTCCTTGCCCACGGACGACGATCTGCCCTTTTAATCATGGGGGAAAGCGCGCCCGCATAGCTTCCCGGTTCACCAGTTCGGCATCGGCCGCCTGAAGTACTCCATAACCGCCAAGGCCTCCCTAAAACGGGAGGCCTTGGCGCCATAAATAAAGGCCCCATGAGGGGCCTTATTCGTTGGGAGTTGGGAGTTGGGTTTTTTGGGGAGGTCCGGTTGGGCCGGTTCCGGAGTGGTGGGGGCCCGGTCGGATCGCCGCTTGGCGAACCGGGGTTAGGACCAGCCATCGATGAGCGTTTGCCAAAGGGTCCAAGCCGCTTGGAACTTGGGGACCGGACCAATTTGTTTGTGGTTTAGTTTGGCCGAAATTAGCGAAAGCTTGATTGTGTTCGAGCCAAAGGCGCTTTTCGGCCCGCCGGCTTGATTGGCGGCTATGTAGTCAAGGTTTTTACGGGCCAGCTTTTCCTTGGCCCGTACCAAGAGATCTTTTTCCTCGGCCGCGAAACCGACCATCAGGCAATTACCCTTAAGGGGGCCAACTTCGGTGAGTATGTCCGGGGTCCTGGCCAAGACCAACGGGGGGATCTCCCCTTCGGTTTTTTTTATTTTGCCGGACACCTTGACGGCCGGGGTAAAGTCGGCCGGTGCGGCGTTCATCATCAAGGCCCAGGAACCGGGCAGGTGGCCCTTAACCTCCGCCAAAAGATCGGCCGTGGATTCGGCACGGGTAACCATGAAATCGGGAAGCTCGAAGGCGGGGACGGCGGCGGCCGGCCCGGCCAAGTAAGTGACCTGGGCCCCCATAAGCCAGGCGGCTTCGGCCAGGGCCAAGCCCATCCGACCGCTGGAGCGGTTGGTAATGTATCTGATGTCGTCCCATCTTTCCTGGGTGGCCCCACCGGTCACCAAAACATTTTTCCCCTTTAGGGCTTGGCCTGAAAGGATCCTGGCCGCCCCTTGGGCGATAACTTCGGGTTCGGCCATCCGGCCAGGACCGACGCTGCCGCAGGCCAAGAGGCCCTCGGGGCTTCCCAATATGGCATAGCCTCGGGCCCTGAGGGTGTCCAGATTGGCCGAGGTGGCCGGGTTCAAAAACATCCCAGTATTCATGGCCGGGGCCACCAAAGATGGCCCCATAAAAGCCAGGGCTATGGTAGTGGCCAAATCCCCGGCCAACCCGTGGGCCAGTTTGGCCAGGTAGTCGGCCGAAGCCGGGGCGGTGACGATAAGATCGGCCCACTCGGCCCAGGCCACGTGTTGGACGTTATGGGCGGCTGAACCGTCGGATCCCGGGCGAGCCCACATATCGGTGGCCACCGGCTGGCCGGTCAGGGCCGAAAAAGTTGCCGTCCCCACAAAACGCTCCCCGGCCTCGGTCATGACCACCCGTACCAGGGCCCCGGCTTTGGCCATCAGGCGGGCCAGGGCGGCGGCCTTATAGGCGGCCACCCCGCCGGTTACCGTAAGGATTATTTTTTTACCCTTAAGGAGCGACAGGGGCCCCTCAAGCGGATCGGATAAGCCGGGGCCGTTAATGGTACCGCTTTCCGGGTTGTCTTGGCCAATGTCCATAGATTCGCCTTGCCGTTCAACTTTCGTCGTTTAATCGTCTATTCGTTACCGGGTCGGCCGACCGGCCTGGCCCGTGGCCCCGGTCTTGCCGGGTCTCGCTAACGGGCCAGGTCTCGAAAGGAACGGGCCCCGCCGGGATTGCCGCGGATAGCCGTAAGGAATCGGAGGGTACCGAGAGCCCGGAGGGTGCCATCAGGTAGGCCGCTCCACCCATGGCTTCCCCGGCGCCGGGAGACCAAGGTAGTTAGATGTCTTCCTCAGAGAAGCCGCCCTTCTTACCGCCCCGTATGGGCTTGGTCTCGACCAGGGGATCGACCGGGGGGGTTGAGCTGTCGTAGATGACCCTCTTGCCCAGGTCGGCTTGGGTATGGGGAGGGGCCACCCAGAGTTCCAGGCGCAGATCGCTGCCCAAAGACAGGGTCAAGGGGCTGGCGATGATGGTCAAGACCCGTTGCCCTTTAACCCAGGTGGAGACGAGCTTCCCGCTCTGGGCCTCGGCCCTGGGTTGCCAGCCGTGTTCGGGCAAGTGGCTGTCGTAGTAGGCCCCGACTTCGTCGGTGGTCATGTGTCCCACCACCGAAATCACCCCAGCCCGTATGCCCTTTCTGGTATAGGTGTAGGTATTTTTCTTCTCCAGGGTCATGGTCGAGGGATAAGGGAGATCCATAATCTCGGCAAAGCTCTCGCCGTCGGCCTTCGGGGCCGCCTCGCCCCGGGTCTCCCTTATGGCAAAATTAACGCAGCCTTGAAGTATTATCAGCGAAACGGCCAGAATCGCTGCCGGCATTAGGAACTGGCGGAGAGCCATTTCGCGGCGGGTGGCGTTTCGAGAGGGCATCGGATGGGTTTTATCGCGGGGCATGGCTCACCGATTGAAATTGAAAAGTGGTAAGGGGAACGAATTTATAGCCTTTAGCGGCCAAAATTCAAAATTGGCCGTGGATTAAAGACGCCTGGGCTATTTTATTAATTGCGCCTGTCTGGCCAAGACTTCTCGATGGGCGGGCTTCCAGGCTTATCGGCTGGGGGCATCCGCACCCGTTTATATTCTTGTCTTCAGAACCAGAGACATCGACAAGCGGCTTAAAATAACGCCAAAAGGGCTAAGCCTATAAAAAAGGTCTTATAGGTTACTATTTCAAGCGTGGGAAACTTCGTTTGTTGCTTCCAACTTCATAATCACTGGGCGCAGTCCGTCATTGCAACTGCATATGGCCACGCCCGGGGTTTTTATCCAGTCGGCATAATAAAACGTGCCCGTTTCCGCTCCATGGGCCAGGGCAAAAACGTACTGGTAGACAGCTTTCCAGGCCTCGTCGCAAAAACCGTCAGGCTTGGCGTAATCCCCATAAAACACTTGGCCCTTTTCCATAAGGGGACAAGTGCCTAAGCCTTCGACGCCATATTCTTTGGCCAGTTCGGGGTCGAGCGTGGTTTTCAAAATCGTTATCCTGACTTTTTTCATTTTTCCTAGTCCTTCCAGTTCCGCCGGTCCGACTTGTCCTTTGGGATGGTCCGGTGGGTTTTCCGGGATTCGATAATAGTGTTTGTTGAGGGAAAAGGGCCTGGACCGAAAGGGACTGGCTGGTATATAACCGATATTTATTTTGACGATTTTGCTTTTTTTACGAGCTAGTATTATTACGATCTGGCGTTTTTACGTTCTCGCATTTTTACGATTTCAAGGCGATCTTAAATTCTTTTTTCACTGAAATCAATAAAACTAGTCGTTTAGCGATTTCTGTTAACCGTGTATTCGGTCAGCCTCTCCAGATCTTGTCTAGCTTGGCTTTCCGGGATATTCGCGAGCGACGACGCGGCCAGCTCGGCCAGGGCTTCGGCCTGTTTTTGGGCCGCCTCGATGCCGCCGGCTTTGTCCACCAAGGCCACGGCCTCGGTTTTTTCCTCGGCCGTCGGGGCGACCAAGGAACCCAAGGTTAGGAGTCTGGCCAGTTCATCCCCGGTCAGGTTCTCCCGGGCCAAAATAAAGGGAAGGGTTATCCGGCCTTCTTCAAGGTCCTGGCCCACCGGCTTTCCCAGCTTATCGGGGTCGGCCTGGTAGTCCAGTATGTCGTCCTTAATCTGAAATGACAAGCCGGTCAAGCGCCCGTAATATCTAAGGGACATCAACTGATCGTTGGGGGCGCCGTTTAGGGCGGCCGCCGACCAGGAGACCCCTTCGATCAAATGGGCCGTCTTGTGCATGATGATTTCTATGTATTCGCCTTTATCGAGCTCGACATTGTTTTTGGCCTTAAGCTCCCAAAGCTCCCCCAGGCTAAGGTCTTTTATTACCTCGGCCATGATCTCGGCCACGTCGAAGTTTTTTTTGGTCAGGGCCAGCAGGGAGGCCTTGGCCAGGAGATAATCGGCGGCCATGATGGTTTCCGGGATGCCAAAAATATGGTGCGCCGCCGGCCGTCCCCTTCTGGTATCGGCCTGATCGACTATGTCGTCGTGAAGGAGCGAGGCCATGTGCAGAAATTCAAACGTCGTTGATAAACGCAAGATCTCTTCGTCTATCTCCCCTCCCAAAGCGCTGTGACAGAGGCAGAAAATCAAGGGCCTGAGCCTCTTTCCGCCGCCCATGAAGTTATACATCGACACCTCGCCGAGGATGGAACTATCCTCGATCAAGATGCCCTTCATGGTCTCGTTTATACGCTCCGTCAAGGGAGATAGAGAAGTTAAAAGATCTTCGGTCATATCGGCGACAACCCAAGGGATATCCCTAGC
>JAIRNQ010000156.1 GCA_031257955.1 Deltaproteobacteria bacterium
GATGTCCCATGTATCCCTATATGGACTACGGTCCCCACGGGATCATGAGGCTTGCGGTTCTCGGGCTGAAGAAGGAAGCGTTAACCTCAACTACCATCTGGCGCTGCGTCGGTTGCCATACCTGCGCCGCCGTCTGCCCGATGGCCATCAACATCGCCGGCGTCATGGACTACCTGCGGGAGATCTGCCTCAAGGAGAAGCTCCCCATAGGCGACAAGCCCCTCTTTGAGTTCCACAAGGCTTTTTTAACCTCGGTGCGCCTTCACGGGCGGTCCTCCAAAGTCGAGCTGATGGGTCTGCACAAGCTTTTCACCCTCGGCAGCGGGCCAAAAGCCTGGATGCAGGACGCCATCCTGGGAACGAAGATGATCCTGATGCATAAGCTCCACCTTCTACCTTCCCGCCTCATGAGTTCCGGCATCTCCCAGGTCAAGAAACTCGTCGACGGCGCTTGGCGCGACAGATAAGGAGGCGACCATGTCAGAGTACTTAATGGAAGCCACCTATTTCCCTGGCTGTACCATGAAAACCGGCGTCGAGGAATCGAACCTGCCCCTGCAGCTGGTTCTTGAGAAGCTCAAGATCAAGCTCTACGAGATCGAGGACTGGAACTGCTGTGGCTCGTCCTCGGGCCACGCCGTTAACCACGAGATTGGGACCGCCATGGGCGCCCGCAACCTCTCCAAGACCCCCAAGGGCCGCCCGATCATCATCCCCTGCCCCAACTGCTACCGCAACTGGGCCGGTGCCCAGTACCACTTGGCCAACGAGCCTGAGACTCTGAAGAAGTACGAGGATCAATTCGGCCGCATCAACCTGAGCGACCCCATCCTCAATATCTACGACCTTTATCACCACGTCTTCAACTTGGCCCGACTCAAGTCGGTCGAGTTCGAGAACGTCCAGCCCTTAAACGGCCTGAAGATCGCCGTTTACTACGGCTGCGGGGCCATGTATCCCAAGTACTTGCGCCCGGTCGGGCCGCCCAGGGACACGGTCGAGAGGATTATGACCGAGATTGGCGGCGACGTGGTCACTTGGCCTTACCCGCACAAGTGCTGCAGCGCCTTTGTGTCGGCCGTCTATCCGGACATCGCCGAAGAGCTGGTAACCCAGATAGTTGGCGGGGCCTATGAGGCCGGCGCCGACGCCCTGGTCACCACCTGCGCCATGTGCCAGATGAACTTGGAGATGAGGGAGGTTTCCGCCCGCATGAGCAACAAACTCCCCATCTTCCACCTCAACCAGCTCCTGGCCCTCTATCTGGGCGAAAAGGCCTCCGAACATAATGACTGGTGGAAGTTCCATCTGATCGATCCCACCCCGGTCCTGAAAAAAGCTAACCTCTGGTAAGGGTTTTCACCCAACCACCAAAAGCGGCCCCCTTGGGGGCCGCTTTTGTTTTGTGGGCCAGCGATTTGGCAAGTTTTGGCTTGCGGAGAGTAAAGAGCGACGTAAAGGTCTTGGAGTCTGGCCAAGGCCTCTGGGAGGCCCTGGGAGGCATTAGCCGGTCCGGGAGGTGAGACGCGCGCCAGGAAGGCCCGTAAAGGCCCCTGAGAGCCCCTCAGAGGCCTTGGTAAGGCCGAGTGGCTATGGGAGTCGCGGCAAAATGCGAGAACGCGTCTGGGAGGCTCTCAGGGGCACTGGGAGGCATTAGCCGGTCCGGGAGGTGAGACGCGGGCCAGGAAGGCCCGCGAAGGCCCCAGGAAGGTTCCCAGGGGCATTAGGGACCGGGAATTTGGGGGCCAGGGGCCTTGGGGGCGGCCTTAGTTGACTTTCAGAGTTTCGCCGGGCCTGAGGATGTCGTTTTCCTTGCCGTTTAAGGCTTTTAGCTTGTCCACGCTAAGCTTGTGCCTAGTGGCTATGGAATACATCGTATCCCCGGGGACGACCGTATAGGTGCCTCCGGAGGAAGCCCTCGCCGGGGAGGTAGCCGAGGCTTGGGTTATCCGGCCTCCCTTAACGGAAAGCTTTTGGCCTGGCCTTATGTTGTCGTTGGGGAGATTATTTAGCGCTCTGAGGGCGTCGGCGCGCATGCCATGTCGCTCGGCGATTTGGCTAACCGTGTCGCCGCTCTGAACCACGTAGGTGTCGCCCCCGGCTATCCTCGGGGCTTGTGACGACTGGGCCTGGGACGATTGGGCGGGTCGCTGGGCCTGGGACGATTGGGCGGGCCGCTGGGCCTGGGACGAAGAGCCCCCGCCGCCGGAGGCCACGAAAAGCCTCTGGCCAACCCTGATGTTGTCGTCGTTAAGGTTATTAACCGTCCGTAGATCGGCCGTCCGCATGCCATGTCGCTCGGCGATTTGGCTGACCGTATCGCCGTTCTGGACCACGTAAGTATCGTTGGCTTTGATGGCCGAGGCGGCCGTCCGAGCCGGTTGGGCCGCCGGTTGGGCCGCCGCTTGGGCGGTTTGGGTTGGCCTGGCTTGGCTCTCGGAGGAGCGGGCTTGGGTGGATTCGTCCGCCCCGCCGGCCGAAACGGCCAGCTTTTGGCCGGGCCTGATATTGTCGTTCGGTAGGTTGTTAAGCTGCCTCAAGGCGTCGGAGCGCATGCCGTGTCGCTCGGCTATCTGGCTGACGGTATCGCCGCTCTGGACTACGTAAGTGGAGTTGTCGCCGCCCTGCCTGCCGGTCCCCCGACCGGCAGCCCCGTCGGCACTTTGGCCGGTCCTTTGGCCCGACTCGGCAGCCGAAGCTTGGGCTCGGGCCTGGGCTTGGGCCTCCGGGCGCCCGTCCAGGACCTTAAGCTTTTGGCCGACCCTGATGTCGTCGCCTTCCAAGCCGTTAAGCTGCCTTAGCTGATCGGTTTTCATCCCATGCCGTTCGGCGATGACGCTCATCGAGTCGCCGGTGGCCACCACGTACTCGCGCTCGACCGTGCCCCCGGCGGCCACCTTGATGGTCTGGCCCACCTTGGCCAGATCGTCGGAGATGTCGTTCAGTTTCTGGATATTTTCCTCTCTCACCCCCAGGCGGCCGGCTATCTCGGTTGCCGTCTCGCTTTCTTTGCCTTGGGATTCTTTGGTGGCCGTGGAGGCCCGGGCCGAGGCCGTCCGGATGGCCGGTACCCTCAGAACCTGGCCAATCTTTAGATCGTTGCCGGAGAGGTTATTGATCTGCCTGAGTTCCTCTGAAGTCAGGCCGTAACGGTCGGCGATGCCGCTGACCGTGTCGCCGGCCACCACCTTGTAGTCTTCGCCCCCGGTAACCGTTGACTTCGGGGCCGGGACGGTCCCTATTTTTAGCTTCTGGCCGACCTTAATGGTATCCCCGGAAAGCTCGTTCAAATCCCTAAGCTGCCTCTGGCTAACCTTGTAATTGGCGGCGATGGTGCTGACCGTTTCGCCGGCCTTGACGGTATGGGTGGCCGGGACGCCCTCGGAGACCTGGACCCAGGTATTTCTCGAGGACCTGGGCGTTTCCGAGGAGGCGGTAAGCGGCAGGTTTGAACGGATATTGAGGATCTGCCCTTCCCTTATGGCGTTGGAGGCCAGGCGGTTATCGGATTTTATCTGGTCGGCCTTAACCCCGTAGAGCCTGGCTATGCCCAGTATAGTATCGCCCGCACGGACCCGGTGGCTGATGGAATTTATGACCTGGGAACGCCTGGTCTGGCTGGAAGCCACGGCCACGGGCATTGGGGGCGGGGCGCTCGGCTGGGCCGTGGGGGCGGGGGTCGGTTCCGGCTGGGGGGGCGGGGCCTGGGCCACCGCCACCGGCTCTTCGGTCACGACCACCACCGAGGGCCGATAGCCCCGGCGCCTGGGCGTTTCCCGCTGGGCGGCGGCCACGACCGTGGCCGAGGGGACTTCGGGGGGCATGGTGGTCGGAAGGACTAAAGTCTGGCCGCTGGCCAGCCTGGTCCCATCGGGGATGCCGTTGTACTGCCTGACCACGGACGGGGTCAGGCCATGGCGGCTGGCCACCTGGTCGATCGATTCGCCCCGCCGGGCGGTATAAGTGATAAGGCCCCCGCCGCGCTTGGATTCGGGCAGCTGGGCGTACTGGCGGTAGAAGTTGGCCCTGGTCCCTTCCGGGACCCTAAGAACGAAGTTGGTTTCGTTGGCGGGCGTGGCGTTTCTCTTGAGGTGGGGATTTAATTCTTTGATGCGCTCGAGACTGCTGCCGGAGAGATCGGCGGCCACGGAAAGGGCCATCGGGGCGGGCACGATCACGTCCTCCCAGGCGTCCGGGGGGCTAGATTCTATCTCCAGGCCGTAAGCCTCGGGGTCTTTGGATATTATGGCCGCGGCCAAAAAGGCCGGCACGTAACGCTTGGTTTCGTTGGCCAAAAAACCGTCCCTCTTGGCCATGTCCCAATAATCGGCGGTGTTGGGGTCCTTCATGCCCCTCATGATCTTGGCCTCCCCGGTATTGTAGGCGGCGATGGCCAAGGGCCAGGAATTGAACATGTCGTGAAGGGCGGTCAGGTAATCGGCGGCGGCGTAAGTGGATTTAACCGGATCCATGCGCTCGTCGACATACTCGTCTATGACCAAACCGTAGCGCCTGCCGGTGGCGGCGATAAACTGCCAGGGGCCCACGGCGCTGGCGTGGGAGACGGCCTCGGTCTTAAAGCCGCTCTCAATCAAGGCCATGTAAACCAAGTCTTCCGGCAGACCCTTTTGGCGTAATATGGCCTTCATCATGGGTATGTATTTTTGGCCCCGGGAGAGGGAGCGAGTCATGAAGCCGCGGGCGTCGTTGAGGAAGTATCTGAGGTTTACTAAAACGTCTTGGTTAAGTTCCAGGGGCATGTCTTCGCGGTGCCCGGCCAGGGCCATAATCTCCTGACCGACCATCTGATCCAGTTTTTCCTCGAACTGGGGCCCCAGCTGATAGTATTTTTGACCGCCGGACGACCGGCCTTCCCGGGCAACTTGCGAGGCTTGCTTGCCGATGGTGGAGCCTCGGCCGGAGGGGGTGCCGCATGAGGGCATCATGATAAAGGCGACCATGACCCAACACGCCGTAACCAAGTCCGACAGTCTACAACGCTTCATAAAACTCACCAAAATTCACCTTTTAAGCCGGCTCGGCGGACAAACGATAACCGCGAGGATACGGAGAGAGCCCGTAACCATACGCTTTGGCCGTCAGCCAATTATATATTATTTCGATAGTATTTGAATCGACTTTCCAATACGGACAAACGAGTATGAACGCCACAAAAAAAACATTGTGTCCCAGCCAAGGGTAGCCATTTCCGGCTGGCCTTTCCGCGCCTTTGACCCGGAGGCCTGACCCGGCGACCTGGCCCCCAAGCCCCATCGTCTGGCTAAAATACCTGGGCCCTCGCTCCCCATTGGCCGGGGCCGGCCTGCCAACGGAAGCCGTGCCTGGCCGTTACCCTTGGCCGCGGAAAAATTATAACACTTTTTAGTAATAGTTAGATACTTATACAGCCATCGTCTTTAAATAAACAATCTATAATCCCTTTAACCTATTGATTATTATGTAGCTAGATATTAACGTGGTAGTTAAAAATAAAGACCTGGGGGGAGATGTAAGAAAAATAGTTAAAAATTCTTTACTTACCAATTAAAACCAATATGTCGCAATTTCGTATTTATAGCTTAATATTATAACACAATTTCTCTTCCGGCAATAGAGCCCCAATTTGGCCAAGCCGCAAGCCTCCCTCGGGCTACCCGGCGGCCCTCTCCCGAAGGGCCAACGCCCAAACGCCTATCTCGCGCCCTAGTTAGCGACCAGCCGACAACTTGCCGGTTCTCCCCATCAAAGGTCCCCAAACCGGTCGCCAAAAGACTCCCAACCCAGGCTCAATCCTGGCCATCCCCAACCATATGAAATCATGAGTAAACCTTTTCGGGTTGGCCGCCGCCCCCACCAGGGCTTAACTTCCAGGCGGAATATTATATCTCCGGATGAAGCCACCTTAACCTCGGAGTCAGATTTTCCTAAAGGGCTATTGTATAAAACTTGAACCAACGACGCAAGACCCACTAATCTTCCCCAGTATTATCTAACTCTTTCCCATATTAGTCAGAAGAGAGGCCTATCGCGGGTAATTTCGTCCAAAAACCCATTAAAGGAATTAAGCCTAACTAGCCGGCCAAAAACCCCGCCCCGACTGCCTCGGCCCCCTTCGCTGAGTCCATTTACGCGTTCACTTAGCTTCCTTTCGGAGTAGCCGTACATATATTTTCCTCAATTTCATCCAACCTTACGTTTTACCCTCCCCCAAATGGCTTCCCCCAAGCCCGCGACTGGCAAAATTTATTCAACTTTGTCCTCTTTGTCCTCCCGAACCCCACACTCACCCCAAGCCGCCCAAATGGCCAACTTTGGAGAACCGAGCGAGCGCCCAAGCCGCCCAACTGGCCAACTTTGGAGAACCGAGCGAGCGCCCGGACCGCCCAACTGGCCAACTTTGGAGAACCGAGCGAGCGCCCGGGCCGCCCAAGTGGCCAACTTTTGAGAACCGAGCGAACGCCCGGACCGCACAAGTGGCCAACTTTGGAGAACCGAGCGAGCTCCCGGGCCGTGGGCTCTTGGCCTTAATGCTTGGCCAGACCCAAAGGGCCGGACTTGACAAACCTGGCGGCTTCCAGGGCCTTGGCTCGGGGCTGGCCCCAAAAACAACCGGCGCCGCCGATCATGGACGCGCCCATGGCCCCCAGACCAGGGCAGGTCACCCAGTGGCGCCGTCTTGAGGGCGGCGGCGAGTTTAAAGGCAAGGCGCAAAGCCGACAAAAGGCTGTCAAGAAAACAAACACCCTATAATTTATTGATTTTATTTCTGAAATTGATTTTTCCATTTTGTGGGTAAAGGCCTAAAACCGGTTGACTGGGTACATCCGTTTTCGGCGGCCGCTAGGTTCAAGGGGTTTTTACCTACCTATCAAGATTCACCCGCGGCCTTTACCCACTGGTTTGTTTTGCCAAGGGCCGGTAGAAATTGGCCCTATCCCTGGCCCGGCCCCGGGCTTGGCCAAAGACCGGGAGGGTCGAAAGGGGTCGGGTGGGTTGGCTATGACGTCAAATTTTTTTGACGCCAAAGGGGATCGTTTGGTCGGCTCGAAAGGGTCGGACAATGGCCTAATAGGCGATCCGTATACGTATTACCGTCCGGCTAAAGTAAGTTATATTCACCAAATCAGCTTTTTGGCTTATGGTAGGTTGTTTGATTTGTCAAAAAACATTTGATGGTGACGAACAAAGGGTCGTCAAATTTCTTGACTAAAAGGGGTTTTTGAAGTATTTAAATGATATGTTTGTTGGATCCGAAAAGCCGGACCAAACGCCTTTGGTCCGGCCGGAACGGCAAGGCTGAGACTGGAAAGTTTGGTTGGTTTTGTCTCCGAAGAACGTTTCTTTTGATTCATTCTAAGTTCATAAACAACGATAATATTAACGAAAGGATTGACCGATCGTTAAAAAAAGTATTATTGCCTATCGCGGTTGAATAATCACTTGTAATTTGATGATGAAGTTGTAAGCCTCAAGAGAATTATAGGTTTTTCATACCTTGATCAATATTATGGTTTTAAGATGGAACCTCGAGAAAGTCGTTTACGGCCCGTTTACCCCTACCAAGGGGTTTTTTTTACTTAATTTTGACTTAGTTCGGTACCGCTTTGGGGCACCCGTTCACGGGCTGACTGGAGGGACCCAAGTCGAAGTTCGCCCTCACTGAATCCGATATTGATTACTGCGTGGCACTGGGAGTTATCCACTCCGCTTGGCGGATGACCACCGCTGGCCGAAGACGTCCTCGGTTATCCCACCCACCCTATGGCATGCCCAATTGTATCGTCATGGAGAAGTATGGCTATCGGATAAACCCTTGTCTTAACACCTTACCGGTGATACTCTGGTCATATCTTTCCAGCGGGACCGGTCTTTGAAGTAACCGCGATTTCAGCCTGACGGAAATGAGACAATTATGCGCGCGCTGCCAAGCCAAGGGCAACCTTTTGATAAAATAAGAGAAAAAGACCTTCTTTACGTAGATAAAACGAAATATTTATATGATATCGTTAGAACTGAGGGCTGTTTTTTTCTGTCCCGTCCCCGCCGTTTCGGCAAGTCGCTTTTGCTGGGGGCGGCTCATGAGCTCCTGCAAGGCAATCGGGAATATTTTAAAGGATTGTGGATAGATTCCTCAGACTACGACTTTAAAAAATACCCGGTAGTCCACCTGGATATGCTTGGCAATTGTGATAGTACGGCTGCCTTGGAAAATAATATCTCCGAAAAGCTCAAGGTCGAAGCCGCGCGAATCGGCCTGGACAAGCTTACCGCCGTGACCCTCGGCGGAATGCTGAGCGAGATGGTTTCCACGCTTAATAGAACTAGCGGAGAAAGGGTAGCCGTGCTGATCGATGAATATGACTACCCTATACAAGATGTCATCGGCGACCTTACCCAAGCGGACAAGAACCGGGCCACCCTTCACGACTTCTATTCCTCGCTTAAGTCACTGGCCGACCGGGGCAAGACCCATGTCATCCTCGTGACCGGGGTCAGCAAATTCGCCCAGACCTCTCTTTTCTCCGCTTTTAACAACCTTGATGACCTCACCATGGACCCGAGGTACAACGCCATCTGCGGCTTCACCCTCGAAGAGTTTGAGGACTATTTCAGCGATTATTTGCCTGAAGTTCTGGAATACAATACATCCAATGGTTTTTTGCCCGAAATGACAACGGTTGCGGACTTGAAAAAAACAATTTTAGATTATTACGACGGTTACTCATGGAATGGAATCGATAGGATTCTTAACCCTTTCTCCCTTGTTAAAATGCTCGCCAAAAGAGAACTTC
>JAIRNQ010000159.1 GCA_031257955.1 Deltaproteobacteria bacterium
AGGTATTTCGCTCCCCTTAAGCCGTTCGCCTCCGTAAGGATTTTCTCTCCCCATTAGGCGTTCTCCGCCGCTAGGTATTTCTCTCCCCTTAAGCCGTTCGCCGCCGCAAGGTATTTCGCTCCCCTTAAGCCGTTCGCCGCGGCAAGTTATTTCGCTTCCCATATGTCCGGGCCAGACGCGGCCAACTGCCCATCAGGTATTCCTTCGGCGGCTTTCTGTCCCCGGCGGGGTATTTTGGCTCGCCTCCCAAACCGGACTCCGCCGGACCGGCCAAAGCGATTCTCTCCGGGCCCCCGAAAGGAACGCCTCGGTTGGAAGGCGGGATTGTCCATTCCTTGGTCACTCTGATATACTTCACATGTAACGTTTCCGTCCACCGGAAAGATCCCCACAAAGCCTGGGCCATGGCCCCGGAAGCCTTGGGGCGGCCTGAAAAGCCTCCCAGGCACTTTCCCGTTGTCATTGGCAAATTGGCCCATGGCGCGGCCCGGCGATGGCCGAAGCCGTGACCAGGCCCGGCCCCAGGCTTTTACTTGAGCCCCTGAAACACAATCGGGTTTGGGTTTGTATTCGGAAGGTTTTGGGCGATCGCTTCCGAATGGGTGGGCTTAAAGGGGCCATTGGTTCCCCCGGCCCCCGAATGGCCAAGCTATTTTCTACTTGGCCTTGTGGCTTTAGCCTGGTAGCCATGACCCTGTGGCCATTTCCGTGTCGGTAAAATATGGTTGCCTACAATGGTTACCTACTTTGGTTGCCTACTGTGCCAGCCCATAATGGTTACCTACTTTGGTCGCCCAGTTTGGCCTCCATGGCCGTATCGCCCATGCCCGCCGCGGAAACGGGTCCCAGGGCTTCACCGCGACTCAGCCTCCCCGGGCCCAGGCGGCCTTGGGCTTAACTTTACCCGGTCAGCCATTGGCCGGGCGGGACTTGGGAGAACGCCCGGGGACCGGCAAGGGTAGCAGCCAATGTGCGGACGTTTTTACATAGCCCCAGAGGCGGCCCTGGAAAAGGCCTTGGATCCCCAAACGGCCAATCTCCTAAAGGACTTGCCCATCAAGTTCTCAGGGGAGATATTCCCAACCGACATCGTCCCGGTGTTTACCCAGGCCAAAGGCCGTCGGCTGGCCAAGCCCATGACGTGGGGATTTCCGGGCTGGAACGGGAAGTCGGTGATCTTTAACGCCCGGCAAGAGACGGCCTTGGAAAAGGCCATGTTTAAGCGCTCCCTTCTAGACAGAAGGGTGGCCGTCCAAACCAGCGGGTTTTACGAATGGACGTCGGTGGCCGGGCAAAAGAAAAAAGTGCGCTACCTGTTCACTTGGCCCGGGGAACAGTTTTTGTTCCTGGCCGGGTTCTGGAAAAGTTACGACGTCGCGTCGGGTTCCCCGATCCCCGAACGGTTTACCGTTTTAACCACCGAGGCCAACGAAAGCATGGCCAGTTACCATAACCGCATGCCGATTGTTTTGGCAGAGGGGGAATTGGACGATTGGTTGGCCGGCGAAGGCTTCCAAAAATACCTGAAACGCCCCCAAGCCAACCTCAAAGCCGACCTAGCCTGAAGGCTGGCGGATGTCTTTAGCCGCTGGTTAAAATTATTAATTTGGCCATTATTAACTTTCCTTTTTCTTTATTTTTAATTGCTCTATTCTTTATTGGTCCCTTATAAATTAGACTTTATCAAAATTTTATAGATTAAATTGACTTAAAACTCCAAAAATCCTTCTTTTTGGATATATGGCTGTCGCCCTTACGCTCCCGCCGTAACAATTATTCGCCGCCACCCAGCCCCCAAGCCTTGTGTCGGGTAGGCAGGCATCTTTTTTGGGACCGCGGTATAATGGCCTGAATTAACCCCCCACGCGCCCCGACCTACCAGGCGCCGCGGGGGCCCCCTGGCCTAAAACGCCCAGACGGTTAGGGCAAAACTGGGACCGATTTTCTGAGCCTTAAAGCCCGCCTCGCCCCAGGCCCCAGCCGGACTGGCCGACTGGGCCAAGCGATTGCGGGCCGCGGGTTTTGGGGGCCATGGGCCCCCTGCCCAGGCCAACAATGCCAACATAGCCAACATTTCGCCAACCCTAACCCCTTTCCGGCCAAGGCGAACCACCGCCGATCGGAGCGTCGAAAAATGAATTTCTTGATGTATGAGACCGGGACGGCCGTTGGCGTCGCCGTCAACGATGGCGTCAGCTTTCGGGGACTGAGCGAGCTCGATCCCGATTACCCCGGCGATTTGGAAACGCTTCTGGCGAAAGGCGCCGATCTGTTGGCCATCGGGCACGATCTCAAAAAAAAGCCCATTTTGGATCTCCGCCAGGCCAAACTGCGTCCCCCCATCGCCAGGCCGGAAAAGATCCTTTGCGTCGGCCTCAACTACCAAGCCCACGTCGATGAAGCCTTTCGCCGCGAAGCCACGGGCTTTCCGGAAGTCTTCGCCCGATTCGCCAACACTTTGATCGGCTGCGGCGACCCCATTGTCAAACCGGCCTCTTCCAGCAAGGTCGACTTCGAGGGCGAGCTGGCGGTGGTGATCGGTCGGGGCGGAAAGAACATACCCAAGGGCGTGGCCCTCAACCACGTGGCCGGCTACTCCATATTTAACGACGTCTCCATGCGCGATTACCAGTTTCGGGGCAGCCAGTGGACCTTGGGCAAAAACTTTGACTCCAGCGGTCCCTTCGGCCCTTGGCTGGTCACCCCGGACGATCTGCCCCCGGGGGCCTCCGGCTTGGCCATCACCACCCGTTTAAACGGCCGTGTCATGCAAAGCGCCAACACGGGCGATGTCATTTTTGACGTGGCCTCCCTCATCGAATACCTAAGCTCGGCCATGACCCTAAAGCCCGGGGACGTGATCATAACCGGCACCCCGGGCGGGGTGGGCATGTCCAGGACTCCCCAAGTCTTCATGCGCCCGGGCGATCACTGCGAAGTCGAAATCGACGGCCTGGGCCTCTTAAGAAACCACGTAACCGAGGAAGCCCCAATCAAACAATTCGCCTAACCGAAAGGCCAACTCGGTCCTTCCGGTCCCGGCCCATCTCGCCCAGCTTCGGCAGGCCCGACTCCGCTCGGTTCCAAGCCCCGCCCTTGGTCTGGCGAGATCCTCCAAGGCCGACCACTGGCCAGCCAGGTTGGCTTGAACAGATCCTCCCGCCGAAGTTCTCAAAAAAAGTGACCGCCTCCCAGGCCTCCCCCCGAAGTTCTCACAAAAGTGGGCGCCAGCCGCCCAGCCTCCCGCCGAAGTTCTCACAAAAGTGTGCGCCAGCCGCCCAGGCCGCCCGCCAAAGTTCTCACAAAAGTGGGCACCACCCGCCCAGCCCCCCGCCGAAGTTCTCACAAAAGTGGGCGCCAGCCGCCCAGGCCCTCTCGCCGAAGTTCTCACAAAAGTGGGCGCC
>JAIRNQ010000196.1 GCA_031257955.1 Deltaproteobacteria bacterium
CCAGGTCTAGGGCTTCCAAGCCCCAGACCCCTAGAGCCCAAGCCCCAAAAGCCCAACCGGCCGATAAGCCGGCCGAGCCGGCCAAGCCGGCAGCCTTGACGGCGCCCGCTCCGGCCACCGCCACCGCCGCGGCGGAGGTGGGAGACCTGAGGCCGGCCAGGAGCCCGTCTTCGAGGAACTCTTATGGGTACGTCGACGGGAACGGCAAGTGGGTGTTGGGGCCGGTCTACGAGGCGGCCAACCCCTTCACGGCCGAGGGCACGGCCTGGGTCATGACCGGGGGCTCGATCGCCAAGATTGACGGGAAGGGCAAGGTGGTGGCCGGGCCGTTTAAGGCCCCGGACGAGGTGGGAGAATTTTTGGGCGGCGATCTGGCCCCGGCCAAAGCGGCCGGCGGCAAGTGGGGTTTCGTCGACGGGAACGGCCGGTGGGCCATAAGGCCCGCTTTCGTGGGGGCCAAGAGTTTTGGCCCGAGCCCGCTGGCCCCGGTCTCCAACGAAGAGTACCGATGGGGTTACGTGGACGGGACCGGGGCCTGGGTCGTCCGGCCGGCCTACGTTTCGGCCGAGCCCTTCACCGAGTCCGGCCTGGCCCAGGTCATGGCCGCCGGCGACCGGCTGGGACTAATCAACGGGAAAGGGGAGTGGGTGGTTAAGCCTATCCTCTCGCGCCTGGAAGAGCCCACGGCCGAGGGCTATTCCAAGGCCGAGCTGGCCGATGGCGGCCGGGTGGGTCTTTTGGACAGGGAAGGTCGCTGGACCATCGAGCCCAAACTCAAAAGCCTCATCGGCCCCTTCGATAAAGGTCTCTGGCGGGGCGAGACGGCCGAGGGCGGGGTCGGCATCATCGACAGCCAAGGCCAATGGGTCATCGAGCCGCTCCATTCCGACATCAAGGCCATGAGCCAGGGCTTGGCCCCGGCCAAGGACCAATCCGGCTATTACGGCTACCTAAACTCCAAAGGGACCTTCGTCATCATCCCCCAATACTTGGCCGCCTACCCCTTCGCCACCGGGGGCTTGGCCCGGGTGGTGGCCAAAAACGGGCTGACCGGCTACATCGACCGAACGGGCTCTTTCATCATCGAGCCCGGCTTTGACCACGCCATGGATTTTACCAGCCAAGACATGACCCAGGCCCGCCTGGACGGTAAGTGGGGCTTGATCGATCTGGCCGGCAAATGGGCCGTGCCCCCACAGTTTTCGGCCCTCATGGATTTTAGCCCCAACGATTTGGCCAGGGCCCGCCTGAACGATCGCTGGGGGTTCGTGACCGACACCGGGACCTTCGTGGTCGAACCGACCTTTAGGCAAGCCCGGGACTTTCCCTACAAGGGCCCGGCCCGGGCCCAGGACGAGGGCGGCGACTGGGGCCTCATTAACGCCAAGGGCGAATGGCTGGCCAAGCCGAACTTCATGTCGATCTCCGAATACTCCCCCGACGGCCTGGCCAGGGTCATCACCTCCGAGGGCAACCGCTACGGTTTCATAGACACCGAAGGCGTCTTCGTCATAAGGCCGGAACACTTTAAGTGCGATTTCGCTCGCTCGGACGGGCTGATCGCCTGCCAGAAAAACGAGGACGAGGATCGGGTCAGCTACTTTAACCTTCAGGGCCAACGCCGCGTCCCCATCGGCTACGACCGGGCCCTGGAAAAACCCCTCCCCACAAACATAAGCCCGCCGCCGGCGGCCCCAAAAGCCCCGACCAAGCCGCCCGCCTCCACGGCGGCCCCAAAAACCCCGACCAAGACGCCCGCCTCCACGGCGGCCCCGAAAGCCTCCCCCAAAGCCGCCGCCCCAGCCGCCAAAAAAGAACCGGCAAAGAAAGAATCGGCCAAGAAAGAACCGGCCAAGAAAGAGGCCGCCAAAGCCTCCCCCGAAGCCGCCAAAACCCAACCGACCCCCAAAACCAAATAAGCCTTCCGGGAACCCCGCAATCGGCGCGGGCTTGGAAGTATTGGGTTTGGAAGTATTGGGTGGGGTCTGGCCCCAGCCGTCGACGATTGGAAGTATTGGGTGGGGTCAGACGCATAGTCGTCGATGAAATGGGCGGGGCCAGATCCGGGGTCTGGCCCATAGGTGTCGACGATTGGAACCTGAGTTCCCGAAAAAACTGCCATACATACAAACAGAGCCTAAGAAGCCTTAAAGTATAATTAGAATATTTGTATATCAAAAGCCGTAAAAATATTTTTCATTTCTTTAGTAATAGGACTTATTAAAGATATATCGCCAGATTTATCTATTTTAAGTGTTTCTAACTTTTTTAAAAGTTTAGTAATAGTATATTTAGAATCTAAATTGTTCTTTACCAACACATTATGAATGTAAGAACTCAGAATAAGTGAAATCATAGCAACAAAAATTTTACCATATAGTGAACGTGACTGATGAATATGTAATCTTTTTAGTGAGAGAGAATTTTTAAGAGTATCAAATGATTTTTCTACTCTATCTTTATTTCTATATATTTCTAAAGCCTGTTGATATGTGGTATTTATATCATTACTTACTATAATTAACCAACCAACATGTTTAAGCTCGAAATTAATTCGTTCCAGATTAATTTTAATAATATAGTTATCATTTAATTTATCTTTTTGGAATAATAAATATTTTTTATATTCTTTTTCATTTATATACTTGATAGGATTTAATATAGCAGTATTTCTTAATTCTGTTGCCTTATCTTTTAAACATTTTTTTGCATCATCATATTTATATTCATTAAATATTGCATGGTAAATTACGCTATGTTCATTATTTAACTTTTTTATAAAGGAATTACCAACTAAATTATCATTATTAAGTAATATAGGTTTATCTTGCTCTAATTGACCAATACCATTTGATACAATTTCTCTTGCAATAGATGTTGTAAAAGGAACAGCTATCATAAAATCATATTTTTTATACTTTTGCAATAAAAGAGATATATTAAACTTGCTATAAAAACCTTTATCCATAACTAATTTATACTTTTTATCCCCAAAGAATTCTAACTTCTCGAGAAATGATTTTAAAATTTTAGTATCATTAAGGCTCCCATTGTATGCTGATGAAAAGGCCGGTAGACCTGATTTTTCACCAAAAAGCATGCAAAAATTGATTTGAGGTAACTTTTCTTTATCTCGATTGTGGCCGTATTCAAATTCATAGATCAGATTAGCGTAAGACGAGATTGATGTTATATCCAGTGCTGAATATTCATTTTCTTGCATATGATTACTCCATAGTTCCCAAAAGTACATAATCTTGTCTTGTTTTAATTCTATAAATAGCTCGCTGATTCCTTGCGAGATCAATGTATCTTCTTCAATCAAGATAGATTCATTTTGTTCTAGCCAATCTTCGCAATAAGAAACTGCTGAATTATCTGAAACAAGGTAATAAGCAACGGTTAGAATTTTATCCCAGTGCATTGGAAATACTTTGGTTAATATATCGTATAATCCTGTTTTGCCAATAGCCATATCTAATAATAATTTGGGTCCAAACCCTTTAAAAATATAATTTATTTCTTTAACAGTATATTTTTTTCCATTGTAAGTCTGAATAGTAATTATATTATCAGAATTATTTATTAAATCTGTATCGTTTGAATTTTTATCTATAATCTTCTGCTCAGAGTCTATATTAGTACCATTATTATGATTATCTTTATTGCTATAAACAACATAATCAGCCCCATTAACATTTCTTGGTATTCTATTAATGATTTTATTTTTAGTCGTCTCACCTAAATTAACAATTTTTGAGATATCACGATATGGAAGAGCAGAAATTTCATCTATATTAAGATTTTGACTAAGTAAAATATTCTTAAAAAAGTGATTAAAGATATTTTTTCCTGAAATAGGATCTACTTTTCCAATTAATTTACGCGCTCTTTGAGGCTTATTATTTTCATCTCTATATGAAAATGTTCTATATAGCCTCAAACAGCCATTTTCATTGGTAGCTGTAATCCCTGCCATTTGGTCCTCCTTGTATGGCTGATAGTATGCCATACATCAGGAGGGTTGTCAAGAGATTTTTTAGTAATAATAGCAATTATTTTTTGTATGGCAGAAAATCCGGGAACTCAGGTTGGAAGTATTGGGTGGGAGAACCCGGCCTAAAATCGCGAGGATTAAAGGGAAGGTTTGAGGGAACGGGCCAAGAACTCGGAGAGGTGTTCGACCGGAAGTCGCCGGCCCCGCTTTTCTTCTCCGCCGCGCAGTTGCAGGACGCAGCCCGGGCAGTCGGTGACCAACCGTTCGGCCCCGGAGGCCTCCAGGACTTCAAGTTTGCGTTCCATCAGCGCCGAGGACATCTCGGGGAACTTGAGGCTATAGGTGCCGCCGAAGCCGCAGCAGACCTCCTCGCCCTCGGTGGGGAGATACTCGCCGGCCATGGCGATCAGGGCCCTGGGCGGCCCGGTCACGCCCAGGCCGCGGCCCAGGTGGCAGGGAGAGTGATAGGCGACCTTCGGGAGGCCGCCGGCGCCGGAGGCTCGGGCGACCGGGCCGGAAGCGGAGTTGGGGGCTCGGGCGGGGGTGAAGTCCTCCGGGAAGTATTTGAGGACTTGGGTCAGGAGGGTACTAAAATCGATAACCCTTTGGGCAAAGGATTCCAGGGCCTCGGCGGAGACGCCGGGCGATCCGGCCAGTAAGGTCGGATAGCGGTTTTTCATTTGGTTGGCGCAGGAAGGGCACAGGGAGACCAGATAGTCGAAGCGGGCCTCGGTGAAGGCCAAGAAATTGCCCAGGGCGGTTTTTTCGGCCGCCCGGCGCTCGCCCATCATCTGCGACGGGAGCCCGCAGCAGGACTGTTCCATCGGAAAGAGCGCCCTGCCCCCTTTGGCCCTTATTAGTTTGACGGCGGCGACCAGCTGGTCGGGGTAGATAAAATCGTGGGCGCAGCCGGCCATGAGGGCGATCCTGGGCCCGTCTTTGGGGGCTATGTCCTGGGCCTCGATCTCCGGCCAGGCTTCACGGAAGGATCGATTGGCGATGGCCGGAAGGGCCCTAAAGCCGTGGTCCCCGAGCAGTATGGTCGGAAGGTGCCTAACGTAGGCCCCGGTGGCGACCGGCTTTTGGGCGAACTTGGCGTATTTTAGTAGGGTATGGAAGAGGGGCCGGTTGGACATGACCAGACCCAAAAGTTTAGACACGGCCGGGGACCCGTCGCTTTCGCTTATCCTGGCCCGGATCTCGGAGATGATGCCGCTCAAATCGATCCCGGCGGCGCAGACGTCCTTGCAGGCCTCGCAGCCCACGCAGTTGTTAACCAACTGCTTGGCCTTTTCTTTTCCGTGAAAAAAATAGGTCAGGATTAAACCGATGGCCCCGATGTAGACGTAGCCCATCCGATGGCCGCCCACCAGGCGGTAGACCGGGCAGACGTTGGCGCAGGCCCCGCAACGCACGCAGCGCAAGACCTCCCGACACTTGGGATCTTTGGCCAGATCCAACCGGCCGTTGTCCAAAAAAACCACGTGAAGGGACTTTTGCGGCGAGCCGACCGAGCCCGATTGGCCGGAAGGGGGCAGCCCGGTAATCCAGGAAACGTAAGTGGTGATGGGCTGGGCGGTGGCGTTTCTGGGGAGGATCCGAAGGACTTTGAGGGCGTCGGCCGCCGTGGGCACCAGTTTGTCCAATCCCACAAGGGCCACGTGGACCCCGGGGAGGTTGGTGGTCAGCCGGGCATTGCCTTCGTTGGTGCAAAGGCCTATGGCCCCGTTCTTGGCCACGGCGAAGTTGGCTCCGGTGATCCCCATGTCCGCTTGGACAAAATGGGCCCTAAGCTGGCGGCGGGCCACTTTTACCAGCTTTCCGATGTCCTCGCCGTCGGGGGTCCGGTCCGGGCCTCCGGCCTGGCGACCCGGCGGATCGCCCGGCCCCACGGGGCCGTCCCCGTGGGGACCGGCGGGGGCCGCGGCGGCTTTGGCGAATTCCTCGGCCACTTGATAACGGGAGAGGTGTATGGCCGGAAGTACCATATGGGAAGGGCCTTCCCCGCGAAGCTGGATTATCCACTCCCCGAGATCGGTTTCGACGTAGTCCAGCGAGGCTTCCAACAGGGCCCCGTTGAGGTCGATCTCCTCGGCGGTCATGGATTTACTTTTAATCACTCTCTTGGCCCCGCTTTCACGGGCTATGTCGATTATTGTCCGAACCGCCTCGTCGGCCGTTTTGGCCAGGTGGACACGCATGCCCTTCCTACTGGCCTCGGCGCGAAACTCCTCGTAAAGATCCTCCAGACGGTCGATGGACTGGTCCTTCATGGCCGCCACTTCGGCGATTAGCCCTTTCTCTTCCAGGCCGGAAAAGATGGCCTCCCGGTTGGCCTTGTACTGGACGGCGAACTTATCTAAGGTTTTCCGCAAAAAAGTATCCCCGAGGGCCTCTTTTAAGGAATCGCGGTACTCCCTGGGGGAAAGTTGTTTGGGTTCTGGTCCGTCGTCTAAAAGATCCGCCATTAAAAACTCTCCAAATCCCCGCCAATACTTACGCCTTCGGCCTTGGCCCAACCACCGGGCCAGAGAGGCGGCTTAGTCGCCGCTTGGGCCAATCAGGGCCACGACCAGCCGCAAGGGGCCGTGGACGCCCAAGGTCAGGACCCGTTCTATGTCCGAGGTCCGGCTGGCCCCGGAGATAAAGGAGACGAAATTTCGCTCCCTATCCAAGGCCGCTTCCAAAAAAGCCAAACCCGCTTGGCCGTCCTGGACGACGTCCTTGGCGTAAAGGCCCAGCACGTGGGTCTCGCAGACCATGGAAGCCAGGCGGCAGTCTTCGGTCTCGTTTTCCATGACGCAGGTGGCAGTGTCGGCCAGGCCCAGAGAGGCCAGGCTGAAGGCCGCCTCGAGGCCGGACAGCCGCTCCCGCATGGGCCCCTTAAGTATCTCCACGCCCAGTTCCTGACAGCGCCCGGCCAAATAGGCGTAGTCGGCCTCGGACAAATCCGGGGCGGCCAAGCGCTTGGGGCTTCCGGCGATCTCCCGGGCCGTCTGGGGGCTTCCGGTCGGAAGGCGCTCGGCCGGGTCCGCCTGGGCGGCGATCCGGGCGGCTTGGTCCAGGGCGGCCGAAAGGTCCGGGACCTCGATTACGAGGGTTGAGACCTCGGCGGCTTTTTTCTTAAAGAGGGCCACGGCCTCAAGGTTGGCCTCACTGGTTTGGTTGGCGTCGCTAGCCATGGCTTCCCCGTTTGGGCAAAGATTCAATCCACAAGGCCCAAGGCCTTGGGCCCCATAAGCCCCGGGCTTCTGGGGCATGGGGGCGGTAAGGGTTTTAAAAGACCACCCGGGGCTTGGCCCCGTCGGCCGGGCCGACCACCCCGTCGCGTTCCATTTCCTCGATGATCCTGGCCGCCCGGTTGTAACCGATCCTCAAGTGGCGCTGGACGCTGGAGATGGAGGCCTTGCCCTCGCGGCGGACGATCTCGACCGCCTCCCGGTAGCGGTCGTCCCGCTGGCCGGCGCCTTCCTCCTCGCCCCTTTCCGGCGGGACCAGGCTTTCTACGTAGTCCGGCGGGCCCCACTGGCGGATGTAATCGGTTACCCGTTTCTTTTCCTCGTCGCTGACGTAGGCCCCGTGGAGCCTTAGGAGCTTGGCCGTGCCCGGGGGCATGAAAAGCATGTCCCCCTTCCCCAAGAGCTGCTCGGCCCCCATGCGGTCCAGGATGGTTTTGGAGTCGACCTTGGTGGTCACCTGGAAGGAGAGCCGGGTCGGGAGGTTGGCCTTGATGACCCCGGTCAAAACGTCGACCGAGGGCCTTTGGGTGGCCAAAATCAAATGGATGCCGGCCGCCCTGGCCTTGGCCGCCAGGCGGGTGATGGCCACCTCCACGTCCTTGGCCGCCTGGAGCATAAGATCGCTTAGCTCGTCTATGATAATCACCAAATACGGCATGGGCGGCGGGACGTCGTCGGATCCGGGATTGGCCTTGGCTTCCTTTTCCACCAGTTCGTTAAAGCCGGTAATGTTGCGAACGCCCTTTTCGGCCATGAGTTTATAGCGCAGATCCATCTCGTGGACGGCCCACTTTAGGGCCAAATTGGCCTCGTCGGCGTCGGTTAAGACCGGGTGCAGGAGGTGGGGCAGATCCTGGTAGGTGGCCATTTCCACGCACTTGGGATCGATCAAAAGAAAGCGCACCTGCTCGGGCGTGGCCTTGTAGAGAACGCTCATGATCATGCAATCCAGGCCAACGGATTTGCCGCTGCCGGTGGAACCGGCGATTAACAGATGGGGCATGCGGCCCAAGTCGGCCACCTGGGGAACCCCGGTGATGTCCACGCCCAATACCAGCGAAAGGGGGGACTTGAGGCTCTGGAAGGCTTGGCTCTCAATGACTTCCCGAAGCGAGACCGTGGCCCGATCCCGATTGGGGAGTTCAAAACCCAGCGCGGCTTTGCCGGGGATGGGGGCCACCACCCTCACCGCCGCCACCCGCATGGCCATGGCCAGATCGTTGGCCAGGGCCACGATTTTGGAGATCTTGATGCCCGGGGCCGGTTGGAACTCGTACATGGTTATTACCGGCCCGCTGGTGACCTCCAAGACCCGTCCCTCGACCCCGAACTCGGAGAGCTTGGTCTCCAGAAGGCGGGCGTTTTCCCGCAGGGCCTCATGGCTAAGGCCGGAGGAGTAATTCTCCTGGCCCTTGTCCTCGGGCGGATCCAACAGATCGATCGGGGGCAGTTCGTAGGGCCCGCCCCGGGCCGCCTTGGCCGGCTCGCTTTTGGCCCGCCTGGCCGTAGGTCTTTTCTTTTCCACGATGATGGGCTCGGGCGGGGGGAGGTTTTCCTCCCAATCGTCATAGCCGTCATAACCTTCGGGCCCGTTCTCGGCCCTGGACCGGGCCTTGGATCCGGCCTTGGCCCCAACCCTGGCGGTCAGCTCGATGGGGCCGCCGTCCTCTTCCAGTCCCATCTCCCGGGGCGATCCGCCCTTGGCCCGGCTGGCCCGCCTATCTTCCCTGGCCTCATTGGCCGCCTTGGCTTCATTACTCGCCCTGGCCGCCTTGGCCGAGCCGCCGGACCCGCGGGGACCGTACCCGCCCCGGTATAGGGCGTCACGGCCTTCCGAGTCGCCCCGGCCCGAAAAAAGCGACAAGACCCAGCGGAAGCCCGAGAGGGCCCGGGTCGGGGAGAGGCCGGTGGCCAGGAAAAATCCGGCTAGCAACACTATGGGCATGGCCATGAGGGATCCGACCCGGCCCAGGCTCGAGGCCAAGCCCCCGACCAGGAAAGTGCCCAAGGCCCCGCCGCCGGAGACCGATTCCCCCGGCCAAAAGACGGTGAGCTTGGGCCCCGGCCAGATGAGCGTTAAGAGGGCGGACAGGGAAAAGACGGACAGGGTAAGGCCCAAAACGATCCTGGGGATATTGCCCTTGTCGTATCGGCCCTTGAGGAAGCGAAAGGAAGCCACGAAAAAAATGGGCGCCGGCCAGAAAGAGGCCAAACCAAACCACTCGATGAGACGGGTGGACAGGACGGCCCCCACGGTCCCGATATGGTTCTGGATCTGGGCCCCCGAACCGGCCCGCAGATCGGCGGCCCGGTGGGAAAAGAGGGCCAAAACTATGACCACGGCCAGGATGAGCGTGGCCAGGGCCGGGACCTCCGGCGGAAAGGCCGGGGCCTGTTTGGCCTTGGGCTTTTGGGCTTTTTTCTTTCTCGCGTCTGCCATGAATCCCCAAACGCCTCGGGGCCCATATCCCCCCAAAGGGGGACTCGGACCGGCCCCGGGCTAAACGCTGAAACCAAATCAAAAACGTAAGGCTTAGGCCGCGGGGCGCCTATGGGAAGCTCCCCAAAATGGCCCTCGGCTTAGGCCTTGGCGGCCTAGGCAGCCAAGAGACTGGCCACCTTGGGGAGGATCTCCAAAATGCCCGTGGCTTGGGCCTCGGTCAGGCTACCCAGCCCGCAGGCGCTGGTTAGGAGGGTCCGCTCGGCCAAGAGCTTGGGCGATAGGCCTTTTTTGGCTAACGAGGTCCAGCCGTCCCGAACCAAGCCGGCCAAACGCGACGGGTCGGTCTCCGGGCCAAATTCCCGGGTGGGCACCACCCCAAAGGCCAAGGCCCCGCCCTCTTCCAAAAAAGCCCCAAGTTCTCTGGGGTAGAGGCAAACCGTATCCAGGTAGGCGTGGGCGTCGAAATTGAGTATGTCCAGACCCACCCCGGACAGAAGGCCCCAGTCGGTGTTGCCGCAGACGTGGCAGCCGATCAGGGCCTGGCCCTTTTCCTTGGCCGCCTTAACCGAGGTCCCCAGGGAATCCACCACCATCTGTGGGCTAAGGGTGGAAAAGGCCGAGCCGTAACCGGTCAGGCCCGGCTCGTCGATAAAAACTATGGGGGTCCGACCGGCCTCCCGTATGCGCTGAGCCAGCCAAGCCGCCTTGGCCCCGATGGCCAGGGACACGGCTTCCAGCAGATCGGGGTTATCGACCAATGACTGGCCGCCGGGCATCTTAACCGACTGGCCAAAGGTTAAGGGCCCAACCACCTGGGACTTTAAATATTTGGGGCCAAAGGCCGGGTCGGCCTTGGCCCTCTGGATGAAGGACTCGAAGCCCAAAGAGGATCTTTCGTCCAGGGCGAAGGGGGCCAATTCCCCGGAGTAATAGCTTTCGTAAAACTGGGCCAAGGCCTCCTCGCGGCCCTCCGGGGCCACGGAGACCGTGCGGTGATCGTCGACCAAAATGGCCGGCACCCCGGAAACGGCCCCCAGGATCATGTCCTCCCAGGGCGAAATCCTCACCAACTGGGGCGAGGCCGGAATGTCCAAACACTTGGCCATCAAATCCAAGGCCTCGGTTGGCTCAAGGTAGGGAACCGAGCCAATGGCCAAGGTACTGAAGGGCGGCGGCAAAGTAGGGTTGGAAATTGTATCCGTCATTGACTTAACTCATTATCGCGACCCGAAAAGGTCTCGGATAAAGTTTTGCGTAAAGTTTTGGATAAGATTTCAGATTTGTTTGATCCGGCTTGGAACTGGCCCCAAACCCTACGACCCCAGCCCTTAAAGCGGCGTTGGCCCGCTGCCCGGCCCAAGCCGCGGAGCGGGCCTTCCCGGCCGGTCATGGCCGATCGGCCAAGCTTGGCCGACAATACTCGCTCAGCTTTGGTTGGTCGGTAAGGGTTGGTCGGCAATGGTGCG
>JAIRNQ010000235.1 GCA_031257955.1 Deltaproteobacteria bacterium
ACCTTGCCCCGGCTGGCCCTGATACTGCTGACCCTGAACCGGTTGACCTTGCCCCGGCTGGCCCTGATACTGCTGACCCTGAACCGGTTGACCTTGCCCCGGCTGGCCTGGGATTTGCCAATAACCCCGTGAAGGCCCCTGAGACGCTCCAGGCGCGATTTCAGAACCGGGAGGTACTTGGGTAGGGGGTCCGAGCGACAAAGGCCTTCCTGGGGCTTCTGGGACCGTTTGTGGGGCATCCAGGGAAGACCCTGAATGGGGAGGGCCCAAAACCGACTGACCCTGATACTGCTGACCCTGGCCAGGCTGACCTTGAATGAACGGTTGGCCCGATGGGGCGCCCAGCGGTGGAGCCCCCAAAACCGGTTGGTCCGGCGGTGTCAACGCTTGGCTTTGGGAAGCCAAGGTTTGGGCCGGCGGAGGAACCGCGGCCGGGGTACCTTCCGGAGGATAAGTGGGTACCGCTTTGGAATCCGTTGGGCTAACCGGCTGTGGGCTTTCGGGGACGGGCCCTTGAGGTCCCGTCGTTTCCGGGGAGGCTTTCGCGACCGGGTCGAAATCGGCGGTAACCGCGGCTGAGCGGGAGCGGGTGCCAATACTGGCGCCTTTGCGTTGCTTTGGGCGGGTGGAACCACGGGCGGGGCTTGGCTTAACCAAGGTCTCAGTAGTTGGCTCGGGCCCGAAAGTGGGTGCCGCTTCGGAAGCCGTTGGGCTTACCGGCTCGGGAGTTGGCTCGGGCCCCAAAGTGGGTGCCGCTTCGGAAGCCGTTGGGCTTACCGGCTCGGGAGTTGGCTCGGGCCCAAAAGTGGGTGCCGCCTCGGAAGCCGTTGGGCTTACCGGCTCGGGGCTTTCAGGGACGACCTCTTCTGGGATAAGCGCTTCTGGGGATTTTTTCTTAGCCTTGCCAAGATCGAGGGAGGGGGCGGCGAAGCGTGGACGGGAAGAGATACGGGCACCTTTGGAGAGGTCTAGGGGGGTGGAGTCAGAGACGGTACTTAGCCCGGGACCGGGTGCCGGGTCAGGCTCAGGACTGGGCTGGGCGACGGGTTCGGCTTCGGGCCCCAAAAGCGCCTCGGTTAAATCTTCTGGGCTGACCTCGAGCGGGGCTTCGGAGGCGGGGAAATCAAAAGGGGGTCCGGCTTCCGGGGGCGAAAAAAACGGTGAGCCGTCTGGGGCCTCATCGGCGCCGTAATCGGCGGCAGCCGTTTTGGCGAGGTTCAATTTGGGCGCGGCCGTTTCAGCCGGGCTCGCTTCGGCGGGGGACGCTTCTGGCTCGGTCGTTTCGGGCTCGGCCGCTTTGGCGAGGTTCAATTTGGGCGCGGCGGCTTCGGTCGGGCGCGCTTCAGTCTCAGCCGTTTCGGCCGAGCCCGCTTCGGGTTCGGTCGCTTCGACCGTGACGGTTGGGCTTTGATCGTCGGGCGGTAACTCGTCGGTCATGTTGGCTCCACGTTTAGGCCGCTTTGGTTAAGGCGCGTTTACTAAGTGGCCAAGCCTGTCGGTAAACTATACAGTCGGCGGTGGCGTTAAACTATTTTTTTTAGTCACCGGATCCCTGGCCGAGAAAACCGAGGCGCAGGTAATCGGCATGCGCCAGCCGACGCCGAAGGCTTGGCTAGAAACTTTTAGGACCGGGGCCGACTGGCGGCGCTTGAACTCGCCGAGCCTTACCAGATTGGCCACCTTTCTGACCAGGTCCACGTTAAAGCCGCGTTTTTCCAGGGCCCCGGGACCCTCGCGATCCTCAACCAAGAACTTTAGTATCTCGTCTAGCTCTTCGTAAGGGGGCAGGTTGTCCTGATCGGTCTGGTTGGGCCTAAGCTCGGCCGAAGGCGGCTTGGCGATGGTGTTTTCGGGAATGAGGATCCGACCCTTGGTAGCGTTCAGCCACTTGGATAGCTTAAATACTTCCGTCTTGTAAAGATCGCCGATGACGGCCAAGGCCCCGCACATGTCTCCGTAGATTGTGCAATAGCCCACGGCAATCTCGGATTTGTTGCCGGTAGTGAGGAGCAGGCTCCCAAATTTGTTAGCCACGGCCATTAAAAGCACGCCGCGGATACGGGCTTGGACGTTCTCCTCGGTCGTGTCCTGTCTTAAGCCCTTAAACGTTTCGGCCAGGATGTCGGTAAAGGCAGTCATGGCCTTTTCGATGGGCAGGACCCTAGCCGAGGGTATGCCCAAGTTACCGCACAGTTCCAGAGCGTCGTCCAGGCTGTGCCCGCTTGAGTAGGGGGAGGGCATGAGGACGCCAATGACGTTTTCCGGGCCCACGGCCTCGGCGGCGATGGCCGCGGTCAGGGAACTGTCGATGCCCCCGGAAAGGCCCAGCGTTATGGTCTTAAAACCGTTTTTCTTGCAATAATCATAAACGCCTACGGTCAGGGCCTTATAGACTTCTTCCTCGGGCGACATTATGGGAATGGGCGGGGCCAAGTTTCGCAATCCCAGGCAAGCCGGGTAGTATTTTTTTTTGCCCCTAATGTTAATCCCGTTATCGACCGAGTTTTGGGGAAAACCTATGGTCGGGATCTCTTCGGGGGTTATGGCGTGGCCCCGGCCTTGGCCAAGATCGCAAAGGACCATGTCCTCCTCGAAAGGGGCGGCCCTAACCAAAAGCTTTCCGGTGGGATCGAGGTGAAAGCTACGGCCGTCAAATATTAGCTCGTCGTTGGCCCCTACCTGATTGACGTATAGGGTCTGAACCTTGTGGTGCCGGGCGTGGGCGGCCATCATGTCTTCCCGCAAGCCTTGTTTGTACGCCGAGAAAGGCGAGGCAGAGATGTTTACTAAAACGTCGAAGGGAGGATGGTTGGCCAGGGGATCTTTTCGGTAGAGGGGGTAAGGCCAGTAGAGAAAATCGTTCCAGATATCTTCGCAAATGGTCAAGGCCAGCCGCAAACCCTGACGCATGACCACGGCCGCTTCCTGGCCGGGCTCAAAATAACGGGCCTCGTCGAAAACGTCATAAGTGGGCAGAAGGCGCTTGGCGTATTGGGTCTTGATCTGGCCCTTTTCCAAGACCAGGGCCACGTTTTGGAGCTCGCGGCCGAAGCGGTTGGGATTGTTGGCCACCGATCCCACGATAAGGGTCATGTCCAGGTTGGAAAGATTGGCGGCCAGTTCCAGGGCGGCCTCCCGGGCCTCCTGGATGAAAAAACTATACAAAAGCAGATCCCTCGGGGGATAGCCGATTATGGCCATCTCGGGGGCGATGGCCAAGGTGGCCCCGAAGGAAGCGGCCAATTTTACCGACTTCTCCAACTTCCCACAGTTGGCCTGTATGTCACCGACTTTGGGATTTTGCTGAATGAGTGCGCAGAGCAAGGCTAGTGGTACTATCCCCGCCGAGAGCGCTGGGCAACGGGGCCAAGGCCGGGGGCGGCGGTCCTTTCCGTGAAGTTGGAGTTTGGGGCTTGTCTTCCAAACCTGGCCCCGAAGGAGCCTTGAATTTAGTCCGATTGGGCCAAAGGATATTAGAAACCCAACTTTTGGGCTCTTTTGGTTCTCAAGGAAGGCGAATTGGCCATCTTAAACAATTTTTATATTATGGCACATTTTGGCCCAAAATTGTGAAAATTTTTACTCCGACCAAGCCCTATCCCCCGGCCAGCCCGGCGGAAATATCCCCCTGGCCCAGGGGCCCGTGGCCAGCCGGGGCGCTTTTCGGTCGAAGCCGGGGCACCAAAGCCAAGGCCTTTGGCTAAAAGCGGCTAAACATAAAGACTTGAACGGTGGGGCTTCCGGGGGCGGGGCTTAAGAAAATCGCATTATCAGCGGGGTAAGGATGATGACCAGGATCATTCTGACCACGTGGGTTCCGGCCACCCAGTCCGACTTGGCCCCCAGCGACTGGGAGAGGATGATCATGTCGGACATGCGACCGGGACTGGCCGAAAGCCAAGCCGTGGCCGAGTCCCACTTGAAGCGGGAGATTAGGATATAGGCCGAAAGCAAGGAGGCGCACATGAGGGAAAGGATAATGACCAACAGTTCGATAAGCGATCCGGCGATTTGGGTAAGCTCCTGAAGGGCCATCTGGGATCCGACCAAAAGCCCGGCCAGCATCTGAAGCCAAGAGCCAAAACCCCGGGGCAAATGGGAGGCCGGAAGGCCAACCAAGTTGCCCAGGCTGGTCAGGAGCATGGCCCCCAGTATGACCCCGCCGGCCAAGCCGGATACGAGCCCCAGCCAACCGCCGACGATCCCCAGGGTAAACAGAAGCAGATATTTTGGGAGCAAAGGTCCCTTGGTCCGGACGCTTGCCGGGCTCGGTCCCAGCAAAGAGGCCTCTTCCGAGGCCGGGGACCCTGGCCCCGGAATCCCCGGCGCCGGATCCTTTGGCGTCGGTTCTCCGGCGGCCGGAAACCGGCCATGGAAGATCAGGCCAAACAACTTCAAAAGTATCGGCGTGAACAATATCACCGCCACCAGCCTCAAGACGTGGGCGGCCACCACCGTGGCCGTGTCTGCCCCGAGAACCCCCGAATAGATAATCATGTCGGCCATCCGGCCCGGGCAGGTGGCCAGCCAGGAGGTTAAAAAATCCCAGCCAAAGACCCGCCTGGCCACGACCGAGAGGCCCAGGCCCACGGATAACAAAATGGCGCTATTGATGAGTACCGGCAGCAAAACCCGTTTAATGCCTTTGGCCCTCTCCAGGGTCATGGAGCTACCCACAACGCAACCGGCCATAATCTGGATGCCCGTTTTATACCACGGGGGCAAAATCACCCTGCCAAAACCCCAGCCCTCAATGGCCACGTTTCCGAGAATGGCCAAAAGCATGGCCCCGACGGCTATGGACCCCGGGAACCTGGCCTTGGCCCCCAGCCAACCGCCCAGCATGGCCATGAACAGTAATAGTATGACG
>JAIRNQ010000343.1 GCA_031257955.1 Deltaproteobacteria bacterium
CGGGGCCGGGATAGGAAAAATGGAAAATTCAATCGCAACAGATCGTAAATATACCTAGTTTTATCGGCGTAGATATAGTCTTCACTGAGGATTTCCAAAATATCCGTCTTTCCGATGGGAAGTTTTTTCATCGTATTGGCCTCGGGCCCGTGGCTGAGGTTTTGGGCAATGGTACCGGCGATTGTCTGACTATCCAGGGAGAATTCACCCATTTTATCATATCGTCCATTACTCAGCCCAGATCTGTCATAAGTTTCTTATAGAAACTCCGCCAGTTTCGATTCGGTTGGGCTAGCGCTAACTCGCCGGCTAGCGCGGAACTCAAAGCGATTCCTAAAATGAAATATGACACAAATATCGCCGTTTGGCAACTGTCTGGCTGTCTGGCTGTCCGGTCATGGAATCAGGGAGTCAGGGAGTTGTCGAGATGGCGGAGCGGAAGGTTGGGGATTACTGTCCATCGGGAATTCAAAACCAGAAAAAACGGGTTATGGCAGAACGAGATTTTTAATCGAACGTTTCTATATGGTTGGGCCATGAACGGATACCTTGGTTCTTTGGCGATATGTTACCATATTTAGCGGACTGGGACACGAGTATCGGTGAGAAAATGCGACATGGCTCTCCAAGGCCAGTTATTGACAGAGGAATGCCGCTACCGGGGCTCTCTTGCCTAAAACTCAAAAATCATATCGCATGGTCATTGGATCGTCTTATATGGGCGTTTAATCTTAATTTGATATTTAAAAATAGTTAAGTCCTAAGTTATGATAATTTTCAGTATAATATCATTATAATATTTTACTAGTATAAAGAAAATTACCATTTACAGAGTAGATAAATTTTCTATATACATAATATTTTGCTAATATATCATATTTTTTCATTCATAACCCTTCTATTTTGTGCCTTTGCCTTAGCTTGGCTATTCCAAGCCACCCGCTTGGCCGCCTCCACGGAAAACCCTGGCTATGGCCCCCAGAAGGGCGACGGTCATTTTGATTTTCGGGCAGTTATATCCCGGCCGAGCCGTTGGCCTACCGCCAAGGCGATTTGGGATTGTTTTTTGGGCCGGTTTTGGTGTCTAATCGACCCCAAGGTAGCCCCCTCCGGGACCGGCCAACAACCTGACAGATCCCGCCTTGGCCCGCCCGGGCCCGCCCGGGCCCGCCCGATGGCTTCCGAGCCTGGGCCCATTGGGAGGCTTTATCGCTTTAACGCCCGAGGAGAGCCATGAAAATAGTCATAGCGCCGGATTCTTTTAAAGGCAGCCTATCCGCCCCGGCGGCCGCCCAGGCCATCCAAAGGGGATTGGCCAGGGTCTGGCCCGATGCCGAATATGTCCAATTTCCCATAGCCGACGGCGGCGAGGGGACGGTGGAGGCCTTGGTGGGTTTAACCGGTGGCCGGCTGGTCACAGAAACGGCCAGGGGGCCCTTGGGGGATCCGGTGGAGGCCTCGTGGGGTTTTTTGGGCGACGGCCGGACTGCCGCGCTGGAAGTTGCCTCGGCCTGCGGGCTAACCCTGCTGGGGCGGGAGGAGCTCGACCCGGCCAGGGCCAGTACCTTCGGTCTGGGGGAGCAAATTCTCGGGGCCCTTTCCCAGGGGGCCAAAAAACTTTTGATCGGCTTGGGCGGAAGCGCCACCAACGACGGCGGCAGCGGGATGCTGGCCGCCCTGGGGGTTAAGTTTCTGGACAAAAACGGTCGTCCCCTGCCTCCGGGCGGGCTGGCCCTGGCCGATTTGGCCTCCATCGAAAGGGGCGACGACATCGGTCGGCTCTCGGATCTCCCCATTGTCATAGCCTCCGACGTCCAGAACCCCCTGGTCGGGCCCAACGGCGCCTCGGCCGTCTTTGGGCCCCAGAAAGGCGCGGACCCGGAAATGGTCGAAAAACTGGATCTGGCCTTGGCTCGCTTTGCCGCCGTGGCCAAAGATACCACCGGACGGGACGTGACCCTCTCCCCGGGCGCCGGGGCGGCCGGAGGTTTGGGTGCGGCCTTTATGCTCTTCACCGAGGCCGTCTTCGGCCCCGGGGTGGAAGTGGTCCTAAACGAGGGGGCCTTTGACGGCAAGGCGGCCGGGGCTTCCCTGATCGTGACCGGCGAAGGCCGCAGCGACGGCCAAACCGTCTGGGGCAAAGCCCCCGTCGGGGTGGCCGAGCGGGGAAAGCGCCTGGGCGTCCCCACCGTGTGCCTTTCGGCTTCCCTGGGCGAGGGCTACCAAAAGATGTACGAAAAAAACGTCTCGGCCATAATGGCCATGCCGCCGGGCCCCATGGGCCTGGCCGAGGCCATGGCCCAGGCCGCGCCCCTGTTGGAAGACGCCGCCGAGAGACTGGCCAAGCTCCTGTCGGTAAAGCTGGCTTAACCAAAACCCCGACGTGACTGACAGCCTAGCCTCCGGACACCAGGGGCCCCAGGCCTGGACCCCCGCAACCGATTCAGGTAATTATATCCCCTAGCTGATTAAAAAATTAGACTTAGCTCTTAAGATATATATTTTTACATGGCTAATACTCGTAATATCTAATCCAAATTTAATATAAATTATGATTCTTTTTTAAATAGAACTTTATGAACCGTTTTATTGGGTATAACACCATCATTAAACGAGCCTATAACTCATCAATATATAGGCGTATATTTTTCTAATCCCCATGTTTGAATACTTTACTAAGAGTAAAGATACTGCGTATGCTATATAATACATATACTAACGTTCCCTGTGATTTTGGACCTCCCGAGACACTTGACTTGCTCTAGGGAGGGGTTTATTATTGCCTAAAGCTAATGGGCATAACCTACTCACAGTAGACACTATATAGTAGCCAATTAATCCGTAAAGGCTGCTTTAGGTCAGTAACATAATTTTTTTCTATCATTCAATATATCCTATTCGTATTAAAGATCGATCATGGATTGATCCCAAGACAAAAATAATATATAACAAATTTGCTTTAGATACCCAAAGGCTAGTTAATGACAAGTTTGTTAAATATACAATAATAAATTTATGTCATGAATTTAAATTATAAAAAGAGTTTTGGCCAACTTTAATAAATAGCATCTAGTCAATATTAAATATTAAATTCTATAATTATATAAGTTATCTTTAAAAATATTAGGTTTAGTTGGCCTAGAATAGTAAGTGAACTCTCAAATCATTCTATTGACACGATAATTTATAAACACAACTAATGGTAAAAAGATAATACAAACTCCTCATAAGCCAACTGAAATGCAATCTACCATATATAACGTTCTTAAAATTAGCCATATACCAATCCTGCTATCAATTACAATATAAAATATACTCTATATACCAGTATTTTTGTAATTTTATGCATATAATACTATAATTTTTATGCGCCCATATAGTATGTTGCGTTCGCAATATGTCTCTTTTACCAGTCGCCGATGCTTTAACCCATTGATTATGGGAACCCGAGGGCTGGCCGCCAGGCCGGAAACGGCCGATGGCGTAAGGCCGGCCAAGCCGAAAACTTGAGACGACGATAAGGAAGACGAGGGGTCTGGGCCCCGGATGGTTTAAACTAAAGGCCGCCAGTAACGGGCGAGGTCGTTCAAAGTTTGGCCGGGCGCTTTTTTGGGAGGTAAAATTCAGACTCCCTTGTCCGCCCGTGAACGCTTACCCCGTATAGAACTGCCACAATAGACGCCATGGCCCATATTCTTTCGCCGGGATTTCCCGACACTGGACCACTTTTGGCAAACCATAAAAGCGATCCGATACTATATAACCTTCTTTACTTTTCCGCTCATTGACAACATTTTGCGATATTGCCTTAACTACGGGCCATCAGCTCTAAAATCGCTGGGGTACACCCTTCCTGAAGGCGACAGGCGATTGAGTCGCCGCCTAGGTCCCAGTCGGAAAGCCAAGTCGTTGACGTTGGGGAACCGATCCGATGCCCTAGGCGGCTGTGTGGGGTATAGTTTTAACCCCTAAGTGGCGCCAGGGCCCAGAAGGAAACCGGCGGCCAGGGTGCTGGAATTGTTCCCCACAAGGGCTCAGGTAAGTAATATCTACCTTTTCTGACATAACTTAGCCTTTTTAATGATACTTTTACTTTCTGAAGCCTATTAAAAATTTTTTTTAGGCTCAAAGAGATCTCTCAATTTATACCCTTTAGTTTTTTTATGATCCAATGTTAGTCCTGGGCTAAGACTTTTTTCTTTTTATTGGCTATTGACCCAAGGGGAATTATAGGCTAAAATGGCCGTTTAATATGCCGCCCATAGGGCGGCCACTCTCGCCCCGACGGGTTACATGTTTTCCCAGCGGGGCCTTAGGTCCATGAGGAGTGACCATGTATTTTAGAAGGTATGAAACTTTCATTCTCCTTTCCCCTAACCTTTCGGGGGATCAGCTGGCGGCCTTCAAGGCCAAAGTCGAATCCATCCTGGCCAAGGGAGAGGCGAAAATCGTCCGCTTTGAAGAGAGGGGCCGGCAAAAATTGGCTTACCCGGTTAACAAGGAGCTTTTCGGCTATTACGTTCTTTGGGACTATAAAGCCAAAGCGGAGCTGGCCTCCGAGCTGGAAAGGAACCTGAAGATCGACGAGCAGGTCTTCAAATTTCTGACCATCGTGTTGGACAAGAACTTCAGCGAGGAGAAATACCAAGCCGTCCTGACCAACATGGCCAACGAGGCCGCCAAGAAAGAAAAGGAAAGGGAACAGGCCCAACAACAAGCCCGGGAACGGGCCATGCAAGACCAGCAAAGCCATTCGGCCCAGGCCGATAAGCCGAGCGGGGAGGCCGCCGACATCCTGGACGATTCCGATGACGTCGATCAGGCCGGCGCCCCTTACGGCGACGACTATGGCACCGATGACACCGACGCCGAAGACCTTTCCGACGACGACGAAAACGTCGGCAACTTGAATTAAAGGAGAACCATCATGGCTGACTACAGTGGTTCGGACGACAAGAATCCCCGCCGCGGACGGGGCAAGAAAAAAACTTACCATCGCCGGAAAGTCTGTCGCTTCTGCGCCGAGCATATAGATACCGTTGATTACAAAGACGTCAAAACCCTTAGGCCCTTTGTCACCGAGCGTGGCAAGATCGTCCCCAGACGCATTAACGGCAACTGCGCCAAGCACCAAAGGCTTCTGACCAAAACCATCCTTCGGGCCCGTTATATGGCCCTCTTAGCCTACACGGCCATGGTGCCGTCTACCCAGTATTGAGGAGGTCAGGACCCATGGAGATCATCCTTACCAAAGACGTGGGCAATCTGGGTTTGGCCGGCCAGGTACTGAAAGTCGCGCCGGGTTACGCCCGCAATTTCTTGCTGCCCACCGGCCAGGCCCTGGAGGCCACCGCCGGCAACCTGAAGGCGCTGGCCCGTAAAAGGTCCGAGTTTGAACGCCGGGCCACAGAAGCCAAAGAGTTGGCATTGTCCCTTAAGAACAATTACTCAACCTTGGTTCTGACCATTACCCGCAAGGCCGGGGACAAAGGCAAGCTCTTCGGGGCGGTCACCGCCTCCGACATCGTCAACGCGGCCGACGAAAGGGGCTATACCCTGGACCGCAAGCGTTTGCGCATTGCCGAGCCCATCAAAACCCTTGGCGATTTCGAGGTCTCGATCAAGCTTCACCCCGAAGTGACGGGCACCTTCAAAGTCCGGGTCGTCTCGGACGCCCCGAAGGCCGAAGAACCCGCCAAAGCCGAGGAAAAGCCAACCGAAGACCCCCGCGTGGACCCCATATTCGGCGACTAATGGCCCACGGCCGAAGGAACCCCGGCCAAGGGGACCTCGGCCAAACGAAACGCTCCCTTCCGCCGGAAGCGCTACCCCGCGGAAGGGCCACCCTTCCCCTGCCGGACCGTTTACGTACCGTTTCCGGCAGTGTCCAGTACCCGGCCCGCCTCTGGGCGGGCCGACTACCCCGGTTGGCGAACTCCCCGACCGATGGCGACCATGGCCGCCCGTCCGGGCCAATTTGGCCGCCACCGGCACTAAACCCGGCCGCGAGGGTGGCCAGGAGGAGCGGCCGTGAGCAATAAACGCGTAAACCCCCCGGCCGGCGGCCCCGGCCTTTTCAAGCAAATGGGGCAAGGCCTCGATAAAGTCCT